>JAGRGD010000092.1 GCA_020445665.1 Rhodocyclaceae bacterium | reverse complement strand
CTGCATCAGAGCCAGCAGCGCGAGCCCCGCACAGGTTTTTCGCATCATCTCGGACTCCCCATCACACGATTTTGATGGGGCGATTGTGTCGGCGGTGGCGAGACGAAATCTGCGGGCGGGTGTTACGCGGGGTAAGGGGGCCGACGCCCGCGACGGCCTCCCGAGGCGCGCCAGCGGGGGCATTGCCGCGCCTTCGGGGCGGTCGGCGGGTCACGCGGGTATCAACTGTGCTTACAAATGCGCGGCGTTGGCGCGACACAAAAAAACGGCACCTTGCGGTGCCGTGGCTTGGGTCCGCCCGCTTCAGTGGGCGTGGCCGGTCAGGTTCCGGTCCTGCCGCCGGTCGAGCTTGTCGAGGGCGAAATACACCGGGCAGAAGCCGGTGAAGGCGCTCCGTAGCATCAGGGCTCCGACGAGGCCCGGCACCAGCAGCCAGTAGGGATGGACGAAGGCCGCCAGCAGGGCCCCGATCAGGATCAGGGCGCCGGCGATGCCGTCATGCATAGGCGTGTGCTGTCCCATGGTCTTCTCCCGTTCATGCCGCGCGAGTGCGGCAAAAATGGGACTGCACGGGGCCGACCGCGTTCGCCGGCCACGACGGGCGGTCGTGTCAGGCGGCGATGACACCGCCGCCGAGGCACACGCGGGATTCGTAAACCACCACGCTCTGGCCCGGCGTCAGGGCCCACTGGGGCTGAGCGAAGGCGATCTCGGCGCGGCCGTCGGCGAGATCGTCGATCTCACAGGGCATGTCGGGCGTGCGGTAGCGGGGCTTGGCGGTATAGACCCAGTGGGTCCTGGGCGCCCGATCGGACACCCACGACAGGTCCGCGGCGGTGAGCCGCTCACGCAGCAGGGCCGGATGGTCGTGGCCCTGGACCACGTAGAGGACGTTGCGGGCGACGTCCTTCTTCGCCACGTACCAGGCGTCATGCTCGCCGGCGGCATCCTGATTGCCCTTGATGCCCCCGATCAGCAGGCCCTTGCGCTGACCGATGGTGTGGTACATCAGCCCCTGGTGCTGGCCGATGACCTTGTCGGAATCGAGCACCCGGATCTCGCCCGGCCGGGCCGGCAGGTAGCGCATCAGGAACTCCCGGAACGGCCGCTCGCCGATGAAGCAGATGCCGGTGGAGTCCTTCTTGTCGTGGACGTGAAGCCCTGCCGCCTCGGCAATCCGGCGCACGTCGCGCTTGTACAGGTCGCCGAGGGGGAACAGCGTCTTCGACAGCTGCGCCTGGTTCAGGCGATAGAGAAAATAGCTCTGGTCCTTGGTGCCATCCTCGGCCTTGAGGAGCTGGAACTCGGTCCGCCCGTCGTTGGTCCACTCGCGCACCTGGGCGTAGTGGCCGGTGGCGATGCGCTCGGCGCCCAGTTGCAGGGCGTGGTCGAGGAAGCAGCGGAACTTGATTTCGGAATTGCACAGGATGTCCGGATTCGGTGTCCGCCCGGCCTCGTACTCCTTCAGGAAGTCGCCGAACACCCGCTCCTTGTACTCGGCCGAGAAGTTGACCACCTCGAGGTCGATGCCGATCCGGTCGCAGACCGACGCGACGTCCACCAGGTCCTCGCGGGTCGAGCAGTATTCGTCATCGTCGTCGTCCTCCCAGTTCTTCATGAACAGGCCGACCACCTTGTAGCCCTGTTCCTTGAGCCGCAGGGCGGCCACCGAGGAGTCCACCCCGCCCGACATGCCGACCACCACGGTCATGCCGGCCCCATCCACCTTGTCGCTACTGGACATTCGGTCCTTCTCCGTCTAGCCAGGCCTCGAGCGGCAGCACCACCGCCGCCTCGCCATGTTCCACGAACCACGAATCGATCACGTACTGCGCGCCTCCGCCTTCTCCGTCCGCCGCCAGCTCTTCCACCGCGGCAGAGAAGTGCTGGAAGATCAGGAATCGGGTGCGCCGCTGCTGCGGCATGACCCGATGAAAGCGCAACATGCCTTCCCCGTCGAGCAACTCAAGCAGGCGTGTCGTCGAGGCGGCGTGGTCGATGCAGTCCATCTTGCCGTACACCCCCTCATCGAGATAGTCGCCGGCCCGGTCGGCATGAATCGGCAAGTGCCTGCCCGCGAAGCGATACAGGCGCCCGACCACCGCCGCCAGCCGCGTCCGTTCGGCCGCGGCGTCCGGCGCACCGGCGAGGCTCGCCGCAACCCCGGCAAGCAGGTCGGCGTCAAACTCCACGCGTTCCTCGGAGAGGCAGCCGTAGTTGTAGCAGATGCTCACCGAGGCCGGCTGCGCGAGGCCCGGCGCCAGCGCGACAAGGCTCACCAGCAGCCACCTCATGCGTCGTAGTGGCGCAGCAACTCGAGCGGGAATCGGCGACCCTCGAGATGGTCACGCACGCACTGCAGGACCAGCGGGCTGCGGTGCCGCTCGGTGGAGGCACGGATCTCGTCCTCGCTCAACCAGATGGCGCGGACAATGCCGGTGTCGAGCGTCCGCCCCGCCAGCGCCTCGCCGACCGTCCCGCCAAAGGCGAAGCGCAGGTAGGTCAGCTCGCCGTCAGGGCGCGGCCACTGATAGATGCCCACCAGCGATTCGGGCAGGAATTCGTGAGCCGTCTCCTCGAGGGTTTCGCGAACCGCGGCCTCGATGAGGGATTCACCCGGCTCGAGATGGCCGGCCGGCTGGTTGAGCCGCAGGCCAGCGCTGGTTTCCTCCTCGACCAGGAGGAAGCGCCCTTCGCGCTCGACGACCGCGGCAACCGTCACATTGGGTTTCCAGGTTCGTTCCATGGCCGGCATTCTAACCGCCACCCGGCATTTCTGAGCCGCGGCAAATCCAGTAGAATTCCGCCTCTTGACCATCTGGTAGCTGGAGAACCCACCATGTCCATGGCCGATCGCGACGGCTTCATCTGGTACGACGGCAAGCTGGTGCCGTGGCGCGATGCCACCACCCACGTCCTCAGCCACTCCCTGCACTACGGCCTGTCGGTCTTCGAGGGGGTTCGTGCCTACAAGACCGTCAAGGGTACGGCGATCTTCCGGCTGGCCGAGCACACCCAGCGCTGGATCAACTCCGGCAAGATCTACATGATGAACAACCCCTACAGCAAGGAGCAGCTGATGGAGGCGCAGCTCGAGGTGGTGCGCGCCAACCAGCTCGAAAGCTGCTACCTGCGTCCGATCGCCTTCTACGGCTCGGAGAAGATGGGCATCTCCACCCGCGGCACCACCGTCCATGTGGCGATCGCAGCCTGGCCGTGGGGCGCCTACCTGGGCGAAGAGGGGCTCGAGAAGGGCATCCGCGTCAAGACCTCGTCCTTTGCCAGGCACCACGTCAACGTGACGATGCCCCGCGCCAAGGTCGCCACCACCTACGCCAACTCGATCCTCGCCAACCTCGAGGCCACCCAGGACGGCTACGACGAGGCCCTGCTCCTCGACACCCAGGGCTTCGTTGCCGAGGGCGCTGGCGAGAACCTCTTCGTCATCAAGGACGGGAAGATCTACGAACCGGAGATCGCCTCGGCGCTGACCGGCATCACCCGTGACTCGGTGATGCAGATCGCCCGCGAGTTCGGCCTCGAGGTCCAGGCCCGCCGCCTGACGCGGGACGACATCTACATCGCCGACGAGGCCTTCTTCACCGGCACCGCCGCCGAAGTCACGCCGATCCGCGAACTGGACAACCGGACCATCGGCGCCGGCCACCGCGGCCCGATCACCGAGAAGATCCAGTCGCGCTTCTTCGACATCGTCAATGGCCGCGCCGACCAGTACGAGCACTGGCTCAGCTACATCTAAATCAGCAAGAGAGGGAACCATGTCCGATACCCAGGACAAGAGCGTCGCGGTGGAAGTCACCGCCAAGGACCTGCCGCTGCACTGCCCGCAACCCGGCGCCCCGCTGTGGGCCCGTCACCCGCGCGTCTTCCTCGACGTGCTGGCCAGCGGCGAAGCCACCTGCCCGTACTGCAGCGCCCAGTACAAGTTCACCGGCGAGCGCCCGAAGGGTCACCACTGAACCGGCTGCGCGGCGGCGTAGCCGCCCCGCCCCAGGCATGACCAAGACCGGCACGCTCCAGAAACCGATCTTCACCTCGGCCAAGGATGTCGAGGCGGCGTTCTATGACGCCCTGGCCCGCTCCGACCTCGACGCCATGATGGCCGTGTGGTCCGAGGACGAGGAGGTGCTCTGCATCCACCCGGGCGGGCCCCGCGTGCAGGGGCTCGCGGCGGTGCGCGAGAGCTGGCGCGAGCTGTTCGCCGGCGGCCCGAGCCTGGACGTGCGGGTGAGCCAGGGCATCGTTCAGAACTTCATGATGGTGGCGGTGCACAGCGTGCTGGAGTTCGTCACCCTCGAGGGCGACGACCAACTCGGCCCGCCAATGATCGCCACCAACGTCTACACCCGTGGACCCGATGGCTGGCGCATGGTGGTGCACCATGCCTCCCCCGCGCCCGACGAGCGCAGCCTGATGATCCAGGACGCGCCGCGCACCGTTCATTGAACCGCTACGCCCAGCCACGCTGGCTGCCCGGGCCGCACCTGCCGACCCTCTGGCCGCTGCTGCGCAAGCCCCCCTTGCCGCCGTACCGGCGCAGGCGCTGGGACACCCCCGACGGCGACTTCATCGATCTCGACTGGCTGCCGGAACGGCCCGGCCGCCCCCTCGTGGTGCTGTTCCACGGCCTCGAGGGCTCGAGCCGCTCCCACTACGCGCGAAGCATCATGGCGGCCACCGCGGCGCGGGGCTGGAACGGCGTGGTGCCCCACTTCCGGGGCTGCTCCGGCACGCCCAACCGGCTGGCACGCGCCTACCACTCCGGCGACAGCGAAGAGATCCACTGGATTCTGTCCCGCTGTCGGGCCGCGAGCGCCGACGCCCCGCTCTTCGCAGCGGGAGTCTCCCTCGGCGGCAACGCGCTCCTCAAGTGGCTCGGTGAGCGGCCGGACGCCGCGCGCGACACCGTGCATGGCGCCGTCGCCATCTGCCCGCCGCTCGATCTGGCGATCTCCGGCCATGCCCTGGCGCGCGGTTTCAACCGGGTCTATACCCGTCACTTCCTCACCACGCTGAAGGCGAAGGCCGAGGCGAAGGTACGGCGCGGCCTGGGGGACTTCGATCTGGCGCGCATCCGTCGCGCCTCGACCCTGTACGAGTTCGACGACGCCTACACCGGTCCGCTGCACGGCTTCGACGGTGCCGACGACTACTGGCGGCGTGCCAGCGCACGCCCCTGGCTGAGACATGTCCGCAGCCCCGCGGTGCTGCTGCTCGCCGACAACGACCCCTTCGTACCTGCCGACGCGTGGCCGGAGCGGAACCTCGGAGGCAGTGCGCTTGATGTGCGCATCCTGCGCGGGGGCGGCCACGTCGGTTTCACCAGCGGCGGTTTTCCGGGGCACCAGCTGTGGCTCGGCCAGCAGGTGCTCGCCGCCTTCAATGACATGCCAGGGTTCGACATTACGTGACAATTCGGCCATGAATGGCGTGGACCGTTTGCGATAATGCGGCGTCCGCCACTGACCCAAGCTCCCACGAGAAACCATGACATCGCGCTACCCGACCCCCGCCCCCGAGATCTTCAAGGCCTACGACATCCGCGGCATCGTCGACAGGACGCTGACGCCCGACGCGGTCAAGGCCATCGGCCACGCCCTCGGCTCGGAGGCCCGCGACCGGGGGCAGAAGGCCATTGCGGTCGGCCGGGATGGCCGCCTGTCAGGGCCCACACTGGCCGGCGCCCTGGCCGACGGCATCCGTGCCGCCGGCATCGACGTGATCGACATCGGCTGCGTGCCGACGCCGCTCACCTACTTCGCCGCCTACCACCTGGGCACCGACTCCTGCGTGTCGGTCACCGGCAGCCACAACCCGCCCGACTACAACGGCCTGAAGATGGTGCTCGGCGGTCAGACCCTGTTCGGCGATCTGATCCAGGACCTGCGCCAGCGCATCATCGACGGCCGCCTGCACGACGGCGAAGGCGCCCTGAGCACGGCCGACGTGGTGCCCGCCTATGTGGACCGGATCGTCGGCGACGTGAAGCTCGCGCGACCGATGAAGGTGGTGATGGACTGCGGCAACGGCGTTGCCGGCGCCGTCGCGCCGGCTCTGTTCCACCGCCTCGGCTGCGAGCTGGTCGAACTGTTCTGCGAGGTGGACGGCCATTTCCCGAACCACCACCCCGACCCCTCGAAGCCCGAGAACCTGAAAGACGTGATCCAGGCCCTGAAGGACACCGACGCCGAACTCGGCCTGGCCTTCGACGGCGACGGCGACCGCCTTGGCGTGGTGACCAAGGATGGGCAAATCATCTACCCCGACCGCCAGCTGATGCTCTTCGCCGCCGACGTGCTGTCCCGCGTGCCGGGCGGCCAGATCATCTACGACGTCAAATGCACCCGGAATCTCGCCGGCTGGGTCCGCGAGCACGGCGGCGAGCCGCTGATGTGGAACACCGGCCACGCCCTGGTCAAGGCCAAGCTCAAGGAGACCGGCGCACCGCTGGCGGGCGAGATGAGCGGTCACGTGTTCTTCAGGGAGCGCTGGTTCGGCTTCGACGATGGCCTCTACACCGGCGCCCGCCTGCTCGAGATCCTGTCCCGAGAAGCGGACCCCAATGCCGTCCTGACGGGCCTGCCCGACGCCACCAGCACCCCCGAGCTGAACATCAGGATGAACGAAGGCGAGCCCTTCGAGCTGGTTCGCCGCCTCAAGGAGTCCGCGGCGTTCGAGGGCGCCCGCGAGCGGATCACCATCGACGGCGTGCGCGTCGAGTATGCCGACGGCTTCGGCCTGGCCCGACCGTCGAACACCACGCCGGTCGTCGTACTGCGCTTCGAGGCCGACGACGAGGCCGCCATCGCGCGCATCCAGACGGCTTTCCGCGAGGCCATCGAGTCGGTCTGGCCGGGACTCGACCTGCCCTTCTGATCGCGCTGAGCCGGGGGGCCCCGCCCTCGTGGGCGCAGGGCCCTCAGTGCTCCGGGCGCCCCAGCACCTCGGTCGCCACGTGGCCGCGCTCGTACTCGACCGGGAAGCGCCCGGCGGCCTCCGCGTCGAGGGGGCGTGAAATAAAGTAGCCCTGCACCAGGTCGCAGTCGATGCCCGCCAGCGCCACCAGCTGGGCCTCTTCCTCGACGCCCTCGGCCACCAGTTCGAGGCCCAGGCCATGGGCCAGGGCGATGGTCGAGCGCACCACGTGGGTGCCCTTCGGTTCGAGCACCGTATCGATCATCGACTTGTCGAGCTTGAGGCAATCGACCGGCAGGTTCTGCAGGTAGGTGAGCGAACTGTAGCCGGTGCCGAAGTCGTCGATCGCGAGCCTGACGCCCAGGCTGCGCAGTCGCTCAAGCAGCTTGCGACCATCGTTCATGTTGTCGATCACCATCGATTCGGTGATCTCGAGGGTCAGCGACCCCGCCGGCAGGCCGGTCTCGGCCAGCACGTCGGACACCGCCGATGCCACATCGGACAACAGCAGCTGGCGGGCCGACACATTGACGCTGATGCGCAGGTCGGGCCGCCCCGCGTCGTGCCAGACCTTGAGCTGCCGGCAGGCCGTCTCGAGAATCCAGCGGCCGACCTCGACGATCTGGCCGTTGCGCTCGAGCAGCGGGACAAACTCGAGGGGCGACACCGGGCCCAGTCTCGGACTGTTCCAGCGCAGGAGCGCCTCGAACGAGACGATCCGCTCGGTCTTGAGGTCGAGCTTGGGCTGGTACACCAGGCTGAACTGGCGCCCGCGTACCGCGCCGGGCAGCTCGCGGATCAGCGCGTTCTGCCGGTCGGCGCGCCGCCGCATCGCATCGTTGAAGACGTAGTAGTGGCTGGACCCCTCGGCGCTGGCATGGCGCAGCGCCTGCTCGGCACAGATCATCAGGTCGTTGTCCGTCCTGGCATCGTCCGGAAACACCGAGATACCGGCAGAGAGCGACACCTCGACCGCATCGTCGCCGAGCTGGAGCGGCTCCCGGAAGGCCGCGATCAGGCGTTCAGCAACCACCGCCACGTCCTCGGGGTGGGAGAGGTCCTCGAACACCAGCGTGAAGTCGTCGCCCGAGAAGCGGGCGAGCGTCGCCCCCTGGTCGCGAACCACGGCCCGCAAGGTCACCTCGTCGCTGGTGCGCAGCGTGTCGCGCAGGCGGCGCGCCACCGCCACCAGCAGCTCGTCACCCGCCTCGTGGCCGATGGCGTCGTTGATCGCACCGAAGTTGTCGATGTCGAGGAACATCAGCCCGAGGCGGGTCTTGTGCCGCCGCGCCCGTGCCAGCGCCTGCTCCAGCCGCTGCATGAACAGGCGGCGGTTGGGAAGGGAGGTCAGGCTGTCATAGAGCGCCAGCCGAACCAGCTCGGCGTGGTGGTGGCGCTGGTCCCGGATGGCCCGCCAGAAGACCGCCATCAGGCCCAGCAGCAGGACGAGCCGTGAGGCCAGCGCCTTGTAGCGCTCGTCCCGAAGCGGCGCCGCCAGGCGGGCGATGTCGTCCGGCGACAGGTAGTGGTGCAGCGTCATGGTGCCATCGTGGCGGGTGCGAAGCTCCACCGCATCCCAGCGGCCCTCGCTGGCCTCGGCACGGGCCGCGGCCAGCCCCTGGGCCAGCAACCCGTTGCGGCGGTCCGCGATCTCGATGCCATAGCCCTCGTGGCGTAGCAGGAAGCTGGCAGGCTCCAGCGGCATGCGAAAACCCAGGCGCCTCGCCGAGGCACGATCGGCATCGGTCAGGATCAGGTGCGGCACGCCAAGGAGCTGCGCCTCCAGCACATTGGCCCGCAGCACCGCCGAGACCAGCCCCTTGAAGTGCCCCGTCGCCCCGTCATAGACCGGGACCGAATAGAGAATGCCTTCCGCATCGCGCAGGTCAGGGGCGTCCGGCGAGGTCACCTGCGACAGGTCGCAGGTCTGGAGCAGCGGGGACATCGTCGCTGGGATGCCATCGATGTTGTCGTCGAATACCCAGTGGGGATAGCGCCGCCGGAACCACTCGAGCTGGCGCACGTAGTAGGCGTACTCCTCCGCCTCGTAGTCGAGGTGGTGCTCGCCGCCATGCCCCTTGTGCCCATCGAGCGCTTCGCCGATCAGCTCGTCATACATGAAGAACGGGACTTCGCCCGCGGACGGGTCGAAACCCGACAGGACGTAGTAGATCTCGGATACACGAATGTTGCGGTAGAGGTTCTGATAGATCTGCTGGACGGTCTCGTGGATGTCCCGCGATATCCGGCCCTGCTGTTCGACGCGAACCGCCGCGCTCTCGCGGTTGCCTCCCTCGACCGCCCGGACGGCGGGGATCAGCGCGATCGTGCGGGTGCTCTGGTAGAGCACCCGGAAGACATCCTCGAACTCCTCGCGCTTGCGCTCCAGCAGCAGCGCCTGATGGCTCGCCACCATCGCAGCCTCGCGCTGGGCATAGTCGAGCCACACCTGGCGCAAGTGGATCGCGCCGAGGCCGATGATGACGACCGACATGGCCCACACCAGGTAGGAGTGGGCGAAGCGGTCAAAGGTGCGGGTCCACCAGTCCTGCAGGAAGATTCGGTGACGCAGGTCCAATCGGGGGCTCTGGCTAGCGAAATGCCGTTGATTCTGCACGCCGCAACACAATGAAACAAACGGGAATTGGATGACTTCGTGACAAATCGTGGGGCGGCGCCTCACGCCGGGCAAGCATCCGGGTCACGGCGCGTCGGCGGCGACCGCTCTGGGGCCCGGCACGCCACCGCGCACCGGCGCCACACCGTGCGCGAGCAACTGACCGATGGTGAAAGGAGCCCGCCGCTGACCTGTCCCGCGACATCGATCGGGCCCACAGCCGCATATCGTCGGCGAGACGTCGGGCACGGCGGCCCCGCCGTGGCGCGTCGGCCGTGGCCGCTAGACGGCGCGTCCCGCCGACAGGAGGCGCAGCCCGATCGCCGAGCCGCGTCCGCGCCGAGTGCCCATCCGCTTGAGCCGGTACATGTCACGGTCGGCGCATTCGAGGAGCCCGTCGGACTCAACCCCATCCCGCGGGCAGATGGCAATACCGATGCTCGCGGCGGTGGTGAACTCGGCGCCATCCCAGGTGCGGAACGGCTGGGTCAGCCGCCGCCGAATCTTCTCGCGGACCTGGGCTGCCGCGTCCTCCGAGTCTGTCCCCGGCAGGAGGATGGCGAATTCGTCGCCGCCGAGACGCGCCACCGTATCGCCATCCCGCAGGCAATCCCGCAAGCGCTTGCCGACTTCCCTCAGCACCATGTTGCCGGTGACGTGACCAAAGGTATCGTTGATCGCCTTGAAGGCATTGAGATCAACGAACATCAGGGCGAAGTCGGGGCCGCCCCGACGCTTCTGCGCCACCGCCTGGCCCAGCCGATCGCTGAACAGGGCGAAGTTCGGCAGTTCGGTCACCGAGTCGATGAAGGCCTTGCGAGCGAGCACCTCGCGCGACTCGACCTCTGAACTGACGTCTTCGTGAACCAACAGGGTGCAGTCCGACACCAGAGGCGCCAGAGGAATGGCGGTGACACGGTACCAACATCGCCGGCCACCTGGACTGCAGCCGTAAACGATGTGTGTGATGTCGCTGCTGCCGGCATGAAGCGCGCGGTCCAGATCGCGCGCATGAGCCAGCATTTCGGGCACGCGCCCCCCCCATCCCGTGCGGCAGGCGGCTAGGTAGTTGGCGCCCTCGCGCAGGTCAACCGCGTCCAGGGAAAGGCTGGCGACAAAGGCATCCCACCCGGCCGACGCGAAGACGATGCGTCCGCCGCCATCGATGGCCAACCGGCAAGCAAGGGCATCCGTTCCGTCCGTCGACGGCCGCAGACCGGCGACGGCCGCCATGTGTGCCGCGACGGCGTTGCGGCTCGCAGCCCGGTCTGTTGCCGTCATGCCGTGATGCCCGCCGCAACGCTCGGCCGCGACATCGGCCCTCGGCGTCGCTGCCGGGGAGATATGGCGGCCGTCTGCCGGGGGTAACCGGAGGCGCCGGCGGATGCCAGTGCTACCAGTGCCGCGGACTGATCACAGCCCAGATTGAGCAAGGCGCGCTCCAGCGAGAGCAGCGGCGCCCACCACTGGGCGACCAGATCGAGAGACGCGGTCGTGGCGGAACGCCAGTCGCGCCGTGACGCGAGCGGGTACGGCCACGCCTGCACGTAGACGTAGGACCACGCCAGACTCCTGTGCGCGCCGTCGAAATGCGCGGCCAGCACCGCTTCGAGGGCATCCAGCGTATCGACGCAGTCGGCGTGCAGGCGTGCCAGGCCCGGCGCCAGCGCATCATCGACTTGCGTCATCGGCAAGGGAACTCCCCAGGACATGCAGTGCGGACAGTATTTCACTGCCCCGACGGCCGACCTATCGGCGGCGAGGGGTTGACCCGTCAGGGCTTTCAGGTTTTCGTGTCAGGCATCGCTGACACGCCGAGACCGGTCGCGCGGCACCCGGCGAGTCCGTGACCGGTGCCCGCCTACTGCCCGAGCTTGTGCCTGAGGACGTAGCGCGTGATCTCGGCGTTGCTGCTCATCTCCAGCTTCTCCAGCACACGCGCCCGGTAGGTGCTGACGGTCTTCGGGCTCAGGTGCAACGTCTCGGCGATGGCCGTCAATGGCATGCCACGGCTGATCGCCAGCATGACCTCGCCTTCGCGTTGGGAGAGCGCCTCATGGGGGAGACGGTGCGCCTGGGGAAGCTGCCCGTGCAACAGCTTCTCGGACAACTCCGGGCTGAGATAGCGCTCGCCGGCGCAGGCACGCCGAATCGCCGTAAGGATCTCTGCCGGCTCGCAGTCCTTGGGCAGGTAGCCGATGGCACCTGCCTCGAAGGCGGCCGCAGCGTAGTCGTCCTCCGCATACATGCTGAAGATCAGTACCGGCAGGTCGGGATGTCCGCGCCGTATGCGCTTGAGGACCTCGATTCCGTTGATGTCTGGCAGTCCGATGTCGAGCAGCACCAGATCCCAGGGCTCTTCCGCCACCCGGCTCAGTCCCTCCTGGCCGCTGCGGGCCAGACCCGCCACCTCGAAACCGTCCGAAGCCGCCAGGAACTGCTGCAGGCCGGCACCGACGATGGAATGATCGTCCACGATCAGAATGCGCTTCATCTGGTCTCCCCCGGCGCTGCCACTCATGGTTCTCGTTGCCTCGTCCCGCCATCCGTCGACAGGTCGAGGGGCACATCGATCGACGCACGCACACCACGACCTTCCCGGCTCGAGATGGTCAGCCTGCCGCCGACCATCTCGAGCCGCCTGGCGATATTGGCCAGCCCGGTGCCGACGGGCTCCGACGCGTGCTGCATCCCGACGCCGTCGTCACTGACCACCACCGACAGACGCCCTTCGTCAGCGCCCTGGACAACCAGCGCGGCGGTCTCTACGCCGGCATACTTCACCACATTCATCAGCAGTTCGCGAACGGCCTTGAAGCACAGCAGCCGGATCGTCAGGCTTGTCGGCTCGACGGCCGAGCCGGAATCGAACGAAACATCCAGGCCGTGGTTGGCCCGCACCCAGCGGACGAGGGAGCGCAGGGCCGGGACCAGCCCGCCATCCCGGATCTGCGGCGGACTCAGTTCGACACTCAGGGTACGCGCGGTCTGGATCAGCTGGGTGATCTGGCGCCTCACCTCGCCGATCACACCCAGGGCGCGCTCGGGCGGCGTGTCGCTGCCGATGCTGCTGAGGCCGAGCCGCGCCGCCACCAGCAGGGGCTGGATGTGATCGTGCACCACCTCGTAGAGTCGGTCCCGCTCGCGGACCTCGGCCTGACTGAGGGCGTTGGACAACTCCACCAGGTGGGCCTCCCGCTCCGACGCCACGGCCTCGAGACGGTCGTTGGCGGCCTTCAGTTCGATCTCGGTCTCACGCTGCAGGGTGATGTCCTGGGTAATGCCGAAGCCACCGCGCAGGTCACCGTTGTCATCGAACTCCAGCTCCGCCTTCTCGCGCACCCACTTGACCCGGCCATCGACCAGCAGACGGTGCTCGATGTCGTAGGGCGCACCGGCCAGAGCCCGTTGCCAGCAGGCGTCCACATAGGCCCGGTCGGTCGGATGCACCGTGTCCATGAACGACTCGTAGGTGAGCTGCCGGCCCGGCGGCACGCCGAAGATGCGGTGGCACTCCGGCGACCACGCGAGCTCGTTGCGCTGCACGTTGAGGCGCCAGCTGCCGATCGAGCCCACCGCCTGGGCCCGCGTCAGATCGCGCTGGCTGGCGCGCAGGGCCGCCTCGATCTGCTTGTAGCGGGTGATATCGACAATGGACATGATCACGCCGCCGATCCTGCCCTGGGCGCCCCGCCAGGGCTGGACGGTCCACCGCAGGCGCCGTCGCGAGCCGTCGGCGCGCTCCCAGGTGTCGTCGTCGTTGCTCACCGCCTCACCGTCGAGGGCGTCCTGGTAGGCCCGGCACCATTCGGGCTTGAGGTCCGGCAGCACGTCCAGGTGAGAGCGTCCGATCACATTCGTCGCGCCCGGCAGGAAGTCGTCGATCCACTGCCGGCTGACGCTCAGGTAGCACATCTCGCGATCGAGCATGGCCATGCTGACCGGCGCCTGCTCGATGAAGGCCTGCATCTGCCGCCGGCTCTCCGCCAGTGCGCGCTCGGCCCGCCGCGCCTCCGTGACATCGTGGATCAGCGAGTAGTAGCCAAGGACCCTGCCCTCCCCGTCGCGCTCGGCGACCCAGGTGGCGCGCACGTCTCGGGAGCCGAGCCGGCAGTGGGTCAGTTCGACGTCCGCCTCGGAGATCTCGCCACCGGCGCAGGCCTCGACACTGGCCCGCATGGCCCGCGCGGTGGACTCGCCGATCAGGTGTTCGAGAGGCTGGTCCAGCATCGCTGCAAACGGCTGCCCGAACCACTCGCGGTAGGCGGCGTTGATAAAACGGAAGCGCAGCCCGTCGTCGAGTTGCGCGATCAGCACCGGCAGGGCGTCCGCGACGATCCGCATCTGGGAGGCCCGCCGCTGGGCCTCGGCGTGGGCGGCCTTCAGCTTCGACACATCGGTGAAGGTCAGCACCACACCGTCCACCGAGTCGTCGGTCGCCCGGTACGGCAGGATGCGCAAGGTGAACCAGTCGCCGGCCCGGGACTTCACCTCCTCCTCGAACGGTGTCCCGGACGCCATCACCCGGGCGCACTGAGCGCGCAGATCGCCATCCGAGTAGCGTTGCGCGACGTCGGAGATGCTGCGGCCGATGTCCGACTCGATCAGCGCGAAGACCTGGACGGCCCGGGGCGTGAAGCGGCGCACGCGCAGCTCGCCGTCGAGGAAGATCGTGGCAATGTCGGTGCTCGAGAGCAGGTTGGCCAGATCGCTGTTGACCGCCTCCTGCTGGGCGATGCGCTCCACCAGCTGCGCATTGACGGTGGTCAGTTCCTCGTTGAGGGACTGCAGTTCCTCCTTGGAGGTCTCCAGTTCCTCGTTGGAGGACTGAAGCTCTTCATTCATCGAGAGCACTTCTTCATTGGCGCTGCGCAGGGCCTCGTTGGCGCCCTCCGCCTCCTCGATCGCCCCCTGCAGATCCTCCCGTGTCGCGCGCAGCTCGAACTCGAGCTGGCCCACCAGCGTCGGTACGCCGGGAGGTGTCAGCGGCTGGGCGAGGCCGGCCCGGTCATCCATGAAGCAGACCAGAAAGCTGCCGATCGGCTCGTCCACCGGCCACGCCCAGATCTGGGTGGTCGGCCCCTTGTCGGCGACCGCCCCGAGCCCCCGTACCACCGCCAGTTCCTGCTCGCGGGCCGCCGCCTTGAGCGCCGAGCGCAGGCCCAGCCTCAGGTCCCGACGTGCCAGGTGAATCAGGCCATTGGTCGGGGTGCCCGAACTCACCTCCAGGTAGCGGGCAGTGTCGCCATGCAGATACAGGATGTTCCAGTTCTCATCCACCAGCGCCGCGACGGGCGCCGCCTGGCGCAGCAGCTCCCGCTCGATCCACTGGGGCAAGCCCTGTTGCCCAGCCTCGCCCGGCCGGGTCTCGCGGGCGTGGGCCCAGTCGCGGCTCGCCCGGGCTCCTGACGACACGGACCTCTGCGATGACTGCGGACGCCGCCGGAATACCGGCCACGGCGGGGCGACCGGCTCGAACAGCGTATCGAAGCGCCCGATCGATTCGCCCGCACCGAGGATCAGGTAGCCCCCCTCTCGCAGCGCAAAGTGGAAGGCGCGCAGCATTTGCGCCCTCGCCGCGCTGGTCAGTCGTTCCAGCAGCCGGCTGCAGCAGATCAGGTGGAGCCGCGAGAAAGGGGGATCGCTGACGAAGTGATGCTCTCCCACCAGCACCGCATCCTTGAGTGCCTTGTGAACTGAAACACCCACCTCATCCTCGTGGAGATAGCGTGCGCGGTAGGCGGGCGGGACGACCGCCGCCGCCGCCGTCCGGTAGCGCCCGGCGCGGGCGCGATCGAGGGCGGTCCTGTCCAGGTCGGTGGCGAAAATCTGCAGGGGATTGGCCCTTTGTGCGACGCGTACCGCCTCGCCCAGCATCATGGCCAGCGCATAGGCCGACTCACCGGTCGCGCAGCCGGGCACCCAGAGGCGGAGGGTATCGGCCGGGTCGGCCCCGGCCAGCAGCCCGGGCCAGACCCGTTGCTGCAACAGCTCGAAGACCTCCGGCGACGGAAACAGGCGGGCGCCGTGGGCGAGGAGATCGTGCACCAGCCGCCGTACCTCACGCTCACTGTCCCGGCATCGCGCCATGTAGGCGCCGATATCCTCCATGGCGGTGATGGCCATCCGGCGCGACATCCGGTGGCGAATCAGATCCTCCCGGAAGCAGCCGATGTCGATGCCGGTCGCCACTCTGACCTGCGCAATGATCGCGGCCAGCGCATCGTCGTCGGCCGGCGCCGCGTCCCGCGGCGCCACCACCAGCCCCGGGTGGCGAAGATAGCGCAGAAGCGCATCTGCCAGGGCTTCGATCGGCAGGCAGTCGTCCGCCTGTCCGCTCGCCAGTGCGCTGCGCGGCATGCCGGCATACTCGGCCCGTTCCGGGTCTTCGACCAGCACCATGCCACCCCGGGCCTTGATCTCGCGCACCCCGAGAGCACCGTCGTGGCCATTGCCCGAGAGGATGACCGCCACCGCCAAGTCGCCGGCATCTGCAGCGAGGGATTCGAGAAAGCGGTCGATGGGCATGCGCCGGCCTCGGGGCCCCAGCGGGTCCGACAGCCGCAAGGTGCCCAGCTCGAGGGTGAGTTCGCGCCCCGGCGGCAGGACATAGACCCGATCGGCAGCCACCGGCGTGCCGTCCTCGGCCTGCTGCACCGGCAGGTCCGTCACCCGCCCCAGCAGGTCGGCCAGCAGGCTCACGTGATCTGGATCGAGATGCTGGACGACCACAAAGGCCGCCCCCGGATTCGCCGGCAGCGCGGCAAACAAGCGCTTGAGTGCATCCAGCCCCCCGGCTGAAGCGCCGACACCCACGATTCGCAGCGGAGCGCCTCCGCCGGCCGCTATTCGTCCGTCCTCGTTGACCACGATGCCTTGCCCCCCTGACGGGCGGCGCGCGGCCCCCTCTGCCGTGTCGCATCGCGCGCCGTCCGACCCGAAGATACCCCATCCCGGCAGACGGAGTGCTGCCGGGCAGCCCGCGTAGGGCATGCCTGACAGCAATATCGGGGATCCTGTGCAACGTGCAGTGAACTGACCGACAGACCCCCTCCACCCTGCGTGACAACATCATGGTCGCGGTAACGAGGAGAAAACCGCTCGACCGGGCAGACACAGATCCGGAGGGCGCGGAGGAGACACCCATGCAACATGCGCATCACGAGGGCTTGTCGACCGGGTCGGCTGTCGGCCTGTCGCGTACGGGGTCGCAGCCACCCGGTCGGGTCTTTGTGATGCCCGTTCACCCCACGCGCACTTCCCGAGCCGGTCGCAGGAGACAGCGTCGTCGCCTGGTCCGTTTCGGTCCGTTCGACAACCCGGTTGTGATCGACTTTCTGGTGACGAGCGCGATCTCCCTCGGGCTGCTCGCGGAGCAACCCAACGACGTCTAGGGTCTGTGGACATTTGTATGGCGGTCGCGCTGTGGTCTGCTGGGTTCGAGGACAAGGCGCGCCGACGCGGCCCGGGTGGCCCCCAGGCAAGGAGGCGTAACGCGGTCAACGGGCCCAGCAGACCACAGCCCAACGGGTTGAGGCTCTGAGCCCGCGCCACTTCGTTGCGCTCGTCGCCAAGGGCGAAGCTGGG
>JAGRGD010000091.1 GCA_020445665.1 Rhodocyclaceae bacterium | reverse complement strand
CTGGGTTCGAGGACAAGGCGCGCCGACGCGGCCTGGGTGGCCCCCAGGCAAGGAGGCGTAACGCGGTCAACGGGCCCAGCAGACCACAGCCCAACGGGTTGAGGCTGTGAGCCCGCGCCACTTCGTTACGCTCGTCGCCAAGGGGGCCACCCTTGCCTTCCTCCCGCGCCTTGTGGCACAGGCTCAAAGTCTCAACGCGATCCGCCATACAAATGTCCGCAGACCCTAGCCTCCGCTCAGGGCCTGGACCACCAGCAGTTCCGTCGTCCCCGTGAGCGGCGCGTCGAGGCCCGCGAGCTGTTCGCCCCCCGCAAACATGCGGATGTGGCGACGGATCCGCGACTGCTCGTCCACCATCCGGAAGCGGATCCCCGGGTACTGCCGGTCTAGGTCGTCGAGGACCTCGCCCAGACAGTCCCCTGCGGCTTCGACCCAGACCTGCTGCTCGGTGTAGCTGCGCAGGGCGCTGGGGATCAGCACCTTCACGCGGCCACCCCGGTCCCGGTCGAGGCGAACTCGACGGCGTAGATCTCGGGCAGGTGCCGCGCGATGCAGCGCCAGTGGGCCCCTTCGTCGTCACTCAGCCACAACTCGCCGCTGGTGGTGCCGAAGGACAGGGCGACCGGGTCACCGGCGTCTGCGGCCATGGCCTGGCGCTTGACGGTCCACCAGGCCTGCGACGCGGGAAGCCCGCCGTCGAGCCGCTGCCAGCTTTCGCCGCCGTCACGGGTGCCATACACCGCGGGCCGGCCGCCGGGGCTGGTGCTCGGCCAGACACTCGAGGCGTCCATCGGAAAGACCCAGGCGCAGTTGTCGTCGCGGGGATGGACGACGAGGGGAAAGCCGACGTCACCGACCTCGGACGGCATCGCGCGGCCAATCCGCTGCCAGCGCCGCCCGGGCTGGTCGAGGCGATAGATGCCGCAGTGGTTCTGCTGGTAGAGCCGGTCGGGATTCGACGGGCAGCGGCGGACGCAGTGCGGGTCGTGGAAGGTCGGATCGGCGACATCGAAGCCTTCGACGACCTCGAGGCCGTCGAGCATCGGCGTGAAGTGCGCGCCGCCGTCCGTGCTCTCATGCACCCCGCCCCCCGACATCGCGAAGATGAGGTGCGCCGGGTCGCGCGGGTCGATCAGAATCGAGTGCAGCTTGGGCCCGTCGGGCGTGCCGTCCTGCACCGTGCCCATCCAGCGACGGTAGTCGGTGTCGTCGTTCACGATCGAGAAGGGCGACCAGGTGTCGCCCCCGTCGAGCGACTCGAACAGGCCCTGGGGCGAGGTGCCGGCGAGCCAGCGGCCCGGCTCGCTGGCCAGGCCCGGGGTCAGCCAGAAGACCTGATCCACGGCCCGCCCCTCGCCGCCCTCGGCCGCGGCAAAGGCGGGCGGGCGGCTGGCCTCCTGCCAGTGCCGCCCGCCGTCCTCGCTGCGGAACACGGTCGGCCCGAGGTGGCCGGTACGCGCCGCGGCCAGCAGGGTCCGGCCGTCGCGTGGGTCGAGCATGAGATGGCTGATGACATGGCCGAGAAAGTGGGGGCCGTCCACGGCCCAGCCGTCCCCTCCGCCCCCCTCACGGAGCATCCAGGCGCCCTTGCGGGTCGCGACGAGCAGGCTACGTTCGGATGGGGTCTGCGTCATGGGAGGCCTCCGGTCGGCGTTGGGGTTCGAGGGCGCGCGTTCCTCGCGCGCCTTACCCCGGTCGAGCGACGCCGGGCCGGATCGACGGCTTCACCGACCGCCCATCGCTTCGTCCAGCAGCGCCGTCCAATCCCCCGGCGTCTGCCGACAGATGTGGGCCAGGGCCGCGCCGCGTGCCACCAGCCGTTCGTCCGCCGACCCGCTGTGCCGGAGCCGCTCGGCGGCCCAGCCAGCGACCCGTCCGGCGAAGCCCGGATCCTCGGTACCGCGGGCGACCTCCCGATACGCCGCGGGCAAGGCGCCCAGATCGGTGCCCGGGCGCGCATGCGCGATGCAGTCGCCCAGCAGGGTGCCAAGATCGGCAGCCGGATCGCCCCAGCTGCCCGCATGCTCGAAATCCACCGCGCCGACCCGGTAGCCATCGATGCGCAAGCCGCCCGCGGTCGCATGCAGCCACATCAGCGCCGGCCGCGCGGCCGACCGGCTGGCGGCCTGCAGGTCGCGGTCGGTACAGTGGTCGAGGCGGGCTTCCCAGTGGGTGCGGTCCTCCTCGGCAGCGTTGCGCAGCGGATCAGGCCACAGCCCGTGACATCGGGCAAGAAAGTGGCCGCAACGCGCCAGCGTGTCGCCGACCGGCACACCGGCCCGGAGGCGCGCCGCCAGGGTCTGCCCGTCGGGCAGCAGCTCGTCCATCAGGAGCACGCCCCGCCGCCGGTCGAAATGCCGCTCCCGCGGCAACGACAGGCCGAATCCCTTGTGCGCCCGCAGCAGGGCCAGCGTTCGGCGCTCGACTTTCAGCGCCCGGCGCGGCTTGCGGCCCATGCCATGGTCGACGCCGCCGTCGGCCCCCTCGGCGTCGCCGGCATAGCGGGCGATGAGCCGCCGGCCATCGGCGGTGGCAAAGCGGAAGACCGGATCAATGCGGGTGCGATCCAGGCATAGGGCGGCCGTGAACGCGTCGAACCCGGCCTCGGCGAGGAGTGGCAGGAGCCGCTCCAGGGCCAGGTCGCTGACGTGCCGGATCCCGTCCTGGCACAGCCGCCAGACCCGCTCACGCTGGTCGTCGCTCAACTCGGCGGGAAGGCTGTCGAGAAAGCCGGCCCGGCCGGACTCGCCCAGAGCGAGCAGCTTGCGCATGCCCGTCGCCCGCACCGGAATGCCGGCGGTCGGTGCGGACACCACGTCGGCCTCGACACCCCGCTCGGTGGCGCGGGCGCGCAGCGAGTCGAAGCGGGCGTCTCCGGCCTTCAGGTCGTCTTCGCCAATGCAGTAGAGCAGGCGCTCGCCGGGCATGGCCCGCTCGACGAAGCGCAGCGCGTGATCGACGGCGGTGTGCGGCGCGATCTCGATACGCACGTCGCTGGCGCCCTCGAGGTAGATCTGCCAGATCCGCTGGGAGAGGCGGGCGTCGAGGGATAGGCGGGTACCCGGGATGCCCCGGTTGCGATTGCTGATGATGACCACGACCCGATCGACATCGGATCGCTGGCGCAGGTAGCGCACCGCGGCGAGGTGGGCGCCGTGGGGGGGCTGGAAGGCGCCGGGAAACAGCGCCGTGGCGCCGCCGCCCGGGCGGCGATCTGGGACGGATTCGGTGGAGGCCATCCCGTATTGATAGCCGGGATGGGCCGACAATACCTTAACGAGTTGTCACTGGCGCCGCGCCCTCAGCCCAGGAACATCCGGTAGGCCGGATTGGCCGTCTCCTCGACGTAGTCGTAGCCCAGCCGCTCGAGAAACTCGCGGAAAGCCGGTTGATCCGCCTCGGGCACCTGCATCCCCACCAGGACCCGGCCGAAGTCGGAGCCGTGATTGCGATAGTGGAACAGGCTGATGTTCCAGTCCGAACGCAGGTTGGTGAGGAAATTCATCAGCGCGCCCGGCCGCTCCGGGAAAACGAAGCGGTACAGCACCTCGTTCTCCGCCTGGGGGGCGTGGCCGCCGACCATGTAGCGGATGTGGGTCTTGGCCATCTCGTCGTCGGTCAGGTCGATGGCCGGCAGCTCGTGGCGCGCCAGCATCTCGACCAGGCGGGTCGCCTCGTTGCGGTTGTGGACCGCCACGCCGACGAAGATGTGCGCGACCAGGCGGTCGCTGTAGCGGTAGTTGAATTCGGTGATGTTGCGGTTGCCGAGCACGCTGATGAACTTCTTGAACGAGCCCGGCGTTTCCGGGATCGAGACAGCCAGCACCGCCTCGCGCTGCTCGCCCAGTTCGGCCCGCTCGGCGACGAAGCGCAGGCGATCGAAGTTCATGTTGGCACCGGAGGCCACGGCCACCAGGGTCTTGTCGCGCACCTTGTTGCGGGCAGCCCACTCCTTGGCGCCAGCGACCGCCAGCGCGCCGGCGGGCTCGAGGATCGAGCGGGTGTCTTCGAAGACGTCCTTGATGGCGGCGCAGATGGCGTCGTTGTCTACCAGGATCATCTCGTCCACGTACTGCTGGCAGAGGCGGAAGGTTTCCTCGCCCACCAGCTTGACCGCCGCGCCGTCGGCGAACAGGCCGACCTGCTCGAGTTCGACCCGCTCGCCCTTCGCGAGGGACTGGGTCATGGCGTTGGCATCGGTGGCCTCGACGCCAATCACCTTGACGTCCGGACGAACCCGCTTGATGTAGGCCGCGACGCCTGACAGCAGGCCGCCGCCGCCGACGCAGCAGAACACGGCGTGCAGGGGCTTGGGATGCTGGCGCAGGATCTCCATCGCGATGGTCCCCTGGCCGGCGATGACGTCGGGATCGTCGTAGGGATGGACGAAGGTCAGCTTCTCCTGCTTTTCCAGTTCCTTGGCGTGGCCATAGGCATCGGAATAGGACTCGCCCGCCAGCACCACCTCGCCACCGCGTGCCTTGACGGCGTCGATCTTGATCTGCGGCGTGGTGGTGGGCATGACTATCACCGCGCGCACGCCGAGGTGCCTCGCCGACAGCGCCACGCCCTGGGCGTGGTTGCCCGCCGAGGCGCAGATCACACCGCGCTTGAGCGCCTGCGGCGAGAGCTTGACCATCTTGTTGTAGGCGCCCCGGATCTTGAAGCTGAAGACCGGCTGCATGTCCTCGCGCTTGAGGAAGACCTGGTTGTGGATGCGCGCCGACAGGTTGTCGGCGAAATCCAGGGGGGTCTCCTCGGCCACGTCATAGACCTGGGCGTTGAGGATGCGTTCGAGATAGTCGGAGGGCTGGCCGCTCATTGCCGGTATGCCTGGAAAAACGAAGCCGGTCAGGGTAGCAGTGGCAGGACGGCATCGGCAAGGATCCCACCCGCGCCCGGCGCGCCGACGACCCGCGGCGGCTCCGGCGCGGTACGATGGTGCAGCGAGCCTGTGTGAGCCGTCGCGAACCGTGACGCGAACCACGGGTCGACGCTCAAGTCGCCAGCCTGCGCTGCCGTTGTCTGGCGTGAACCGGCGCCCTTGGCGGCGCCAACGGAGCGACCACCCCATGCCGAGCGCCAGCGCCCAACCCGTCCAGCCAGAAGCGCCCCAGCTGTCGTCGTGGCAGTCGCGGGGCTGGCGCGTGTTCGGGGCGATCTGCGTGGCGATCGGCATCGTCAATGCCTTCATCCCGGTCCTGCCGACCACGATCTTCCTGATCGTCGGCGCCTGGGCGTGGGGCAAGGGCGCCCCCGAATGGCGCGCCCGCCTGCTCGCCCACCCGCGCTACGGTCCCGCCCTGCGCCTGTGGCTCGAGCAGCGCATGATCACCCGGCGCGGCAAGCGCCTGTGCGTTCTGGGCCTCGCCGCATCGCTGCTGCTGTCCGGCTGGATGCTGGGCTTCCGCCCGCTGCCGACCGGCCTGCTGGCCGGCTTGCTGGGCGGACTCGCGGTGTGGATCTCGACCCGCCCGGAGCCGCGCGAGGGCGAGCCCGTCTAGAATCCGCTCCGATCGGCGCCCGCGGCGCCCCTACCGGAGTCCTCACCGATGTCCATCGCCCGCCACGGCACCACCCGCCGCTATTCCGACGTGGTCACCCACAACGGCGTCCTGTACACGGTCGAAGTGCCGACGACCGAGCACGCCGACATCACGATCCAGACCCGGGAGGTGCTGGCCAGCCTCGACCGCCTGCTGCAGACCGGCGGTTCGGATCGCAGCCGCATCCTGATGGCCACCGTCTACCTGGTCCACGTGTCGGACTACGCCCGCATGAATCACGTCTGGGACGATTGGCTGCCCGAGGGCACTGCGCCGTGCCGGGCCTGCGTGCAGGTGGCGGGGCTGGCCCGCGAGGGCTGGCGCATCGAGATTGCGCTGACTGCCGCCTGCGACTGAGGGGCGGCGCCCGCGCTCAGCGGATTCGCCGCAGGCTGCGGCGATGCAGCGCGCCCTTGCGCAGGTAATTGTCGGCTGCGTGGCGGAGGCCCGCCAGGGCCGCATCGTCCAGCGTGCGCACGACCTTGGCCGGCGCGCCGAGGATCAGCGATCGGGGCGGGAAGACCTTGCCCTCGGTGACCACCGCACCGGCGCCCACGAGGCACTCCCGGCCGATCACCGCGCCATTGAGGACCACCGCCTGAATGCCGATCAGGGCGCCATCCTCGACCGTGCAGCCATGCAGCATCGCCTGGTGTCCGACCGTGACGCCGACCCCCAGCGTGAGCGGAAAGCCCGGATCGACGTGCAGCACGGCGCCGTCCTGGACGTTGCTGTCTTCGCCGATGCGGATCCATTCGTCCTCGGCCCGCAGGATCGCGCCGGGCCAGACGCTGGCGCGCTCGGCCAGTTCGATGCGCCCGATGAGGGTCGCTTCGTCGGCGACATAGGCGCTCTCGGGCAGGACGGGCTGGTAGCCATCGAGTTCGTAGATCGGCATGGGCGGGGCTCCGTGTCGGGTGGTATCGGTGGTCGGCATCCGTGACGCCGCCCGAGCCGGCGCCGCCACGACGATGGTAGACGGGTTCCCGGCAGGGCGCAACGGGCTACCCACAACGCCGCTAAGGTTTTGATTTCGTGCTGCGGCGCACCGCGCAGTCCGCTAAACTCGTGGGTTCTTCGGACCGGATGTGCCCCTGCGCCATGACCCAACGCCTGCGCGAGATTCCCTACAACTACACCTCGTTCTCGGATCGCGAGATCGTCATTCGCCTGCTCGGCGAGGACGCCTGGCAGACCCTCGACGGGCTGCGCGGCGAGCGCGTCACCGGGCGCTCCGCGCGGATGCTCTACGAGGTGCTGGGCGACATCTGGGTGGTGATGCGCAATCCCTACCTGCAGGACGACCTGCTGGGCAACCAGAAACGCCGCGAGGCGCTGGTGGAGGCCCTTCGCCATCGCCTGCGCGAGGTGGAAAAGCGCCGCCTCGAGTCCGCCGGCGAGGACCAGGACCGCAGCGCCAAGGTGATGCGCCTGGTGCTGGCGGCCCAGGAGGCCGTGGACCAGTTCCAGCGCCTGTTCGACGAAACCGGCGCATTGCGCCGCCGCGTGCTGCAGGTGCTCTCGCAGCACACCCGAAAGGACAATATCTGCTTCGACGGCCATGCCCGCGTCTCGCATGTGACCGACGCCACCGACTGGCGGGTCGAGTACCCCTTCGTGGTGCTTTACCCGGACACCGAGGAGGAGATCGGCGCGCTGGTTCGCGACTGCATCTCCCTCGGCCTGACGATCATCCCGCGGGGGGGCGGAACCGGCTACACCGGTGGCGCCGTGCCGCTCGATCCGCGCTCGGTGGTCATCAATACCGAGAAGCTGCTGGCCATGAGCCCGGTCGAGGAGTGCGTGCTGCCGGGCCTGGACGGCCCGATGGCCTCGGCCTACGCAACCATCCGCACCGGCGCCGGCGTGGTCACGGCGCGGGTTTCGGAGGCCGCCGCGGCAGCCGGGCGGGTGTTCGCGGTGGATCCGACCTCGGCCGAAGCCTCGTGCATCGGCGGCAACGTCGCCATGAACGCCGGTGGCAAGAAGGCCGTGCTGTGGGGCACCGCGCTCGACAACCTGGCGTGGTGGAAGATGGTCACGCCGGACGGCAACTGGCTCGAGGTCGAGCGCCTCGAGCACAACTTCGGCAAGATCCACGAGCAGGAGACCGTGCACTTCCGGCTCAAGCGCTTCGACGCTGAGGGCGAGCGCCTGATCTCGGAGGAGATCCTGTCGATGCCCGGCGCCTCCTGTCGCAAGGAGGGGCTCGGCAAGGACGTCACCGACAAGTTCCTGGGCGGCGTGCCCGGGGTGCAGAAGGAAGGCACGGACGGCATCATCGTCG
>JAGRGD010000008.1 GCA_020445665.1 Rhodocyclaceae bacterium | reverse complement strand
GAGGCGCTCAAGAAGGACGGCAAGACAGCCGAGTTCGTGATCTACCCGGAAGCCGGCCACGCCTTTCACGCCGACTACCGGCCGAGCTATCGCAAGGCCGAGGCCGCAGATGGCTGGAAGCGGCTGGTCGACTGGTTCGGCAAATACGTGTGAGGCTGCCCGGCCCGCCGGACGGCATTGCCCCGCTGGCCGTAGCGGCGCATAGTCGGGCGGAGCCGACCGATCGGCACCGGCACCGGCCTCAAGGCCGCTCGCCGTCCTCCCCCGCCCGGCTCACGTCCGGGCTTTTATCCGTGTCCGTATCGGCCGGCATGGTCGTGACCGGGAACGCTCTCCCGGAGATGGACGGCCTCACATGCCCGGCTATGAAGTAAGACTGCAGCGCGTCGGCGTTGCCCACGGCGCAGACCTGCAGATCCGCTCGCTGCTCGATCGACAGCAGTATTCCGACCCTCTTGGCGAAGCCGAAGCGGCAGGCATATCGGCTGCCTGCTGGCCGCTGTTCGGCCAGGTGTGGCCATCGGCGCAAAAGCTTGCCGACCTGATGCAGGTATGGGAAATCGGCTCGCGCCGGGTTCTCGAAATCGGCTGCGGCCTTGGCCTGGCGAGTCTGGTGATCCATCGCCGCCTGGGCAATGTCACCGCCAGCGACTGCCACCCGCTCGCCGGGAGTTTCCTGGCGGAGAACCTCAAGCTCAACGGCCTGCCGGCGATGAACTACGAAACCGGCAACTGGGGACGGAGCAATCCCGGGTTGGGTGAGTTCGAGCTCATCATTGGCAGCGACGTGCTCTATGAGCGCAGCCACCCCGAGCAGCTCGCCGACTTCATCGAGGCACACGCGGCAGCGCAGTGCGAAGTGCTGATCATCGACCCCAACCGCAGCAACCGCGCCGCCTTCAATCGTCGCCTGGCGGCCTACGGCTTCGAGTTGGAAGAAACGAAGATCAATGCGCCGCTCGACGATGGCAGCGCCTACCGCGGGCGACTGCTGCGCTACAGACGGCCGGCCGTCGAACCGGCACTGAGTGCCGGGGCCATGTAGCTGAGCGCGGTGACGGTGCCGACCACGGCGAAAGTACCGAACATCAGCATCCACAGGGTGGGCACGAAGAGGAGACTGTCGACACTGAGCGGCGGGGCATCCATTGTCTCTCTCCATCCTTGACCAAAGACCCGATCCTAACGGCCCTCGGGGCAAAAGTCGAAATCGCAGTTCTCACCCCGGCCGCAATCGCCCAACGAATTCGAGCCCGCCCGGCACGGGCCGCGCTACCACGACTTCACCCATGGCCGGGAACACCCCGGTCAGCGAGGTGATGTTTACCTGATGGGTGACCCACACCCGGTTGCCCGCCAGTTTGCGCTGCAGATCGGCAAGCGCGGCCTCGCGCTGCATCGGTTCGCGCCCGCGATCACCGAAAAAGGAATTCAGCGCCGGCCACGGCTGAATGGCGAACTCCCCACCGAATGCCAGCTCGGCCGTATCGACACAGCGACACCACTGGCTGCTGCGCACTTCACCGAGCGGGATGCGCTCGGCCCGCAGCCATTCGCCAAGCGCCCGCGACTGGGCCCGCCCGGCTTCGGAAAGATTGCGCTGGGTGACG
>JAGRGD010000090.1 GCA_020445665.1 Rhodocyclaceae bacterium | reverse complement strand
GATCGAGCGCCCAGAGGGCCGGCGGGGCGCCGTCGCGCCAGATGATGTCGGCGTAGCACTCGTCCTCGAAGATGGGCACCTCGTAGGCCCGGGCCACCTCGAGCAGTTGCTGGCGGCGCTCGAGGCCAAGGATGCTGCCGGTCGGGTTCTGGATGGTCGGGATCGTGTAGATGTATTTCGGCCGGATGCTCTTGCGCTTCAGCTCTTCCAGGACGGCCGCGAGCTTCTCGACCTCGATGCCCCCGTCGTCGAGCGGGGCCCCGACGGGATGGACGCCGAGGCGCTGCGCGCGCGAGAACATGGACGAATAGGTGAACGCCTCGAAGATCACCGTGTCGCCCGGCTCGAGCAGCAGGTCGTTGACCAGATCGATGCCCTGCAGCGAGCCCGAGGTGACGAGGATGTCGTCGGCGGTGCAGGAGGCGCCACGCAGCCGGTTCAGCTTGGCCGCGACGAAGTCCCTTAGCCCCTCGAAGCCGAGCGGGTTCTGGCCCTGGTTGTAGACGGCGAGATCGGCGCCGTGCCGCCTGATCACCGCGGCCGCGGCCTCGGCCAGCGCTTCGGTCGGGACCTCGTCCCGGTCGTTGTGGCCAACGGCGAAGTTGTATTTCGCCGGCGGTGACCAGGTTTGTGCCGGTGCCGGGAGATTGCGTCGGAAGCTCGACGTGTAGCGAAAGCCGGCATTTTCCCTGGTCATCGTCCCGTCCCGATAATGCGGGCCAGTGGTCGGGCAGTTGGCGACGAAAGGCAATCCCGCTTGTGACCTGCGACGACCTTCGGCTAGGGTTTTCTGACAGGGCAGGGATGGAGGCGCTGGGTATTGGCCGAAGGGACGCTCGAGGTTCGGATCTGGCGGGGCGGGGACGAGGGTGCGTTCGGCGCCTATGCGGTGCCGGCGCGCGAGAACCAGACCGTGCTCGACGTCGTGACCGAGGTGCAGCGGCGCTTCGAGCCGTCGCTCGCCTATCGCTTCTCCTGCCGGGTCGGCGTCTGCGGCTCCTGTGCCATGACCATCAACGGCACGCCGCGCTGGACCTGCCGCACGCACGTGAAGCGGGTCGCACCCGAGGGCCGGCTGACCATCGAGCCCCTGCGCAACATGAAGCGGGTGAAGGACCTCGCCTGCGACATGGACGGCTTCCTCGGGAAATGGGCCAGTGTCGGCACCTTCGAGGGCACCGCCACGCGCGCCGACCCGCCGGCCGCCATCGACCCGGCGAGCCCGGCCCGCCGCGAGGTCGACGCCGCGATCCAGTGCATCAATTGTGCGGTCTGCCATGCGGCCTGCGACGTGGTGGCCTGGGACCCGCATTACCTGGGACCGGCCGCCCTCAACCGGGCCTGGACGCTCTACAACGACGCCCGTGTCGCCGACCGGCGGGCGGTGCTCGACGGTGCCCTGCAGCCGGGCGGCTGCCACACCTGCCACAGCCATGGCGCCTGCACCGAGCACTGTCCGGTCGGGCTCAGCCCGACGGCCAGCATTGCCGGCCTGAAGCGGGCCGGCCTCGTTGCGCTGCTCAAGGGTGGTCGGTCGTGAGCGAGGCCAGGCTCTTCCTGCTGCAGCGGCTGACGGCGCTGGTCATGGCGCCGCTCGTGCTCGTTCATCTGGTGCTCATCGTCGTGGCGGTGCAGGGCGGGCTGACGGCCGGCGAGATCCTCGGCCGCACGCAGGGCAGTGTGTTCTGGGGCCTGTTCTACGGTATTTTCGTCCTGGTGGCGGCGATCCACGCGCCGATCGGCCTGCGCAACGTGCTGCGCGAATGGACCGGCATCGGCCGGCGGCCGATCGACTGGCTCATGGTCGCCTTCGGCGTCCTGCTGCTGGTGCTGGGCTGGCGCGCGGTGGTGGCGGTCGTGGGCGGCGGGGCATGAGGCGGGGCGCCGGCTGGTGGGCGGCCATGGGGCACCGGCTCTCGGGCCTGGCGCTCGCGGCCTTCCTGCCGCTGCACTTCCTCATGCTGGGCCGGGCGCTGGGCGGCGCCGAGGCGCTGGACAGCTCGCTGAAGATCGCCGAGCTGCCGCTGGTCAAGGTGGCGGAGTTCGGCCTCGTCATCGCGCTTGCTGTGCATCTGGCGTTCGGGCTTCGGGTGCTGGCGATCGAGCTTTTGCCCTGGCCGGCCAGGGACGGGCTCCGGCTGCGGCTCGTCTATCTCGCGCTCGCCGCCACGGCGCTGGTCGGCATCGCGTTTGCGGTGAG
>JAGRGD010000089.1 GCA_020445665.1 Rhodocyclaceae bacterium | reverse complement strand
GCGTATGCGGGCCGACCTCGCGCTGGTTGATCAGGCAGCGCTTGGCCTCATGCACGAATTCGATCGGGTCCTCGACGGTGAGGATGTGGCCGTAGTCGTTCTCATTGACGTAGTCGATCATCGCCGCGAGGGTGGTCGACTTGCCGGAACCGGTCGGCCCGGTGACGAGGACGATGCCGCGTGGCGTCTCCGAGATCTCCTTGAAGATCTTCGGGCAGTTCAGCTCCTCCAGGGTCAGGACCTTGGACGGAATCGTCCGGAACACCGCGCCGGCGCCCCGGTGCTGGTTGAAGGCGTTGACCCGGAAGCGGGCCAGGTTGGGCACTGCGAACGAGAAGTCGCATTCGAGGTGCTCCTCGTACTGCTTGCGCTGCCCGTCGTTCATGATGTCGTACACCATCGCGTGCACGTCCTTGTGCTCCATCGGCGGCAGGTTGATCCGCCGCACGTCGCCATGGACCCGGATCATCGGCGGCAGGCCGGCCGAGAGGTGAAGGTCCGAAGCCTTGTTCTTGACCGAGAAGGCGAGCAGTTCAGTAATGTCCATGTCGAATGCCGGAGTGGTGAGGCCGAGGAGTCGGTTAACGGTCCGCTGGTATACTTTTTGAGGGCCAATTCATGCAAAGCGGCCAAGCCGATATGACAACAATCGAAGCGCGCCTGCAAGCCGTTCGTGCCCGCATCGCGACAGCCGCCGCTGCCTGCAGCCGCGAGGCGGCGGACATTTCCCTGCTGGCGGTGAGCAAGACCTGGCCCGCAGACCGCGTCGAGGCGGCCGCCACGGCGGGCCAGCGCGCCTTTGGCGAGAACTACGTGCAGGAGGCGGTGGGCAAGATCGACACGCTGGCGGCGCTCGGCCTCGAGTGGCACTTCATCGGGCCTCTGCAGAGCAACAAGAGTCGCGAGGTGGCCACCCGCTTCGACTGGATCCACTCGGTGGATCGCCTCAAGCTGGCGCAGCGTCTGTCGGCACAGCGGGGCGACGGACAGGCGCCGCTCAATGTCTGCGTGCAGGTCAACATCAGCGGCGAGGCCAGCAAGAGCGGCGTGCCGCCGGCCGAGGCTCTGGCCCTGGCCCGCGCCGTGCACGCGTTGCCCGGGCTGCGCCTGAGGGGGCTGATGGGCGTTCCCGAGCCGACCGACGATACGACCCTTCAGCGGCGGCGGTTTGCGACCCTGCGCGAGATCCTGACCACCCTTCAGGCAGAGGGCCTGCCGGTCGACACGCTGTCGATGGGGATGTCCCACGATCTCGAGGCCGCCATCGCCGAAGGGGCGACGATCGTGCGCGTCGGTACTGCGATTTTCGGCGAGCGCGATTATCCTCCCCCTTCAACAACCTGACCGGATTTGCGAATGAGCATTGTGTTTGTCGGTGGCGGCAACATGGCGGCCGCCCTGATCGGTGGCATGCTGGCGGGGGATTTCTCGGCCGACGAGATCACCGTGGTGGAGCCCACCGAGGCGGCCCGCGCGAGCCTCGTCGAGCGTTTCGGGATCAGCGCGGTCGGGTCCGCAGGCGCGGCGCCGTTGCCGGCGCGGGCGCTGGTCCTGGCCGTCAAGCCGCAGCAGATGGAGGCGGCGCTGGCGGCCTACCGCGGGCGCCTGGGCGACACGCTGGTGGTCAGTATCGCGGCCGGGCTGCGCATCGCCGCCCTGAGCCGCTGGCTGGGCGGGCACCGCCGCGTCGTGCGCTGCATGCCCAACACCCCGGCCCTGATCCGTGCCGGCATCACCGGGCTGTTCGCCGACCCGTCCGTCGACGCCGCCGGCAGGGCGCTCGCCGAGCGCCTGCTGGCTGCCGTGGGCGCGACGGTATGGCTTGCCGAGGAGGCGCAGATGGACGCGGTGACGGCCATCTCGGGCAGCGGTCCGGCCTATGTGTTCCATTTCATCGAGGCCCTCGAGTCGGCGGCCGCCGGCTTCGGCTTCGACGGGCCGACCGCCCGCAAGCTGGCCCTCGACACGGTCCTCGGGGCCGCAAGGCTGGCCGCCGCCAGCGACGAATCGCCGGCCACCCTGAGAGAGCGGGTAACCTCGAAGGGGGGCACCACCGCCGCGGCCCTGGCCGTGATGGGCGAGCGCGACCTGGTCGGGCTGGTCGCGGCCGCGACCCGGGCTGCCGAGGCGCGGGGACGGGAACTGGGCGACGAACTGGGCGGGGAGGCCTGAGCGATGCTGACGAACATCCTGATGCTGCTGGTCTCGGCCGCGGCGAGCTTCCTGACCATCCTGCTGCTGGCACGCTTCGTCATGCAGTGGCAGCGGCTGCCGTTCCGCAACCAGGTCGGGCAGTTCATCGCGGTCACCACCAACTGGCTGGTGCTGCCGCTGCGCAAGATCATCCCGGGCCTGGGCGGGCTCGACATGGCGAGCCTGGTGGCGGCGTGGCTGGTGCAGGCCCTGGCGGTCGGCATCGAGTACGCGCTGCGCGGCGCCGGGCTCGGCGGTGGCCTGCTGGTGGCGATGTTCGCGGTGGGCTTCTTCGAGGTGCTGCGGATGATGGTCTGGCTGGTGATCGGCGTGGTGCTGGTCTCGGCCGTGCTGTCCTGGGTCAACCCCCATGCCCCGATCGCGCCGATGATCTTCGGCCTCGCCGACCCGTTCCTGCGGCCGTTCCGACGCTTCGTGCCGCCCATCGCCGGGGTCGATCTTTCGCCCCTCGTTCTGCTGCTGGCGCTGCAGGTGGTTCTGATGATGATCGGCAGCCTGCAGTCGAGCATCCTGCCGGTACTGCTGCGCTGAATGGACTGGCTGCGGGAGACAGGGGACGGCGACCTGCTGCTGACCCTGCACATCCAGCCCAATGCCCGCCGGACCGAGTTCTGCGGGCTGCACGGGGAGGCGCTGAAGCTGCGCCTGGCCGCCCCTCCGGTGGACGGCAAGGCCAACGCCGCGCTGCTCGCTTTCATCGCGGATTTCTGCGCACTGCCCAAAGGGGCGGTCACCCTGGCGTCGGGTGCCGGTAGCCGCGCCAAGCGGGTCCGCATCCAGGGCGGCGATCCCGCCCTGCGTGCCCGGCTCGCGGCGCTGGCCTAGGGTCTGTGGACATTTGTATGGCGGACCGCCATACAAATGTCCACAGACCCTAGGGGCCCTCGGCAAGCCTGCTGACGATCCGCTGACGGATTTACTCGGACCCGGGGCTGCTCCGCTTCGACGCAACCCTGTCCAGAGGATGGACATCGCAGGGGTTTGTGCGCCCGCGCGGACGCGGCGGCCGGTTGCCGCGTCCTGCGGCCGGGTTCCGTAGATTTACTGAGCTTGGCGGTTTGTTGCGAAGCGTCAAAGTGGCCGCGGCGCGCGCCCGGGCCCGGTCTTGCTAGGTAGACGGACACGAAAAGATCCGTCGCCGCCGACTGCGGATGGCACGGCAAGACAGGAGACAGCGCACCATGACTGCGGACGCAAGACAACTCTGGACGGACCTGCTGCGGCTCGAGTCGCCGTGGGTCGTGAGTCGTTTCGAGACCAGCCCGGCCCTCAAACGCCACGACATCTGGGTGGAATTCGAAGGGCGGCGCGGCTGGTTCGGCCTGATGCGACGGAGCAACAGCCCGGTCGAGCAGGCGAGCTGGCGCCACGTGAATTTTGGCGACTGGCAGACCCATGTCCACGTCACGCTGCCGAGGGGATCGGACCTGTCGCGGCATGGCTGGGCGGGCGACAGGGATCTCCCCTTGTCCAAGGCCCTGTCGGGGCAGATCTTCGGCCTGCTGCGGGCGGGCTGTTCGCTGCAGACCGTGTGTGACGCGCTCAATGTGCCGATGTCCGAGGTCTGGCGCTTCCGCTTCTTTATCGACAGCGGACGCTGGGCCTCCGAGGATCAGGCGATGGATGCGACCGCGCCGCGGTCGGCCGGCGCGCCGGGTGGCGAGGCCCTGCCCGGCGCCGACGATCCGGTGTGGCTGTCGATCCTCGAGGGACGGCTCCAGCTGGAGATTCGTGCCCTGGGCCTGAAGCTGCTGCTGACGCGGTTGCGCGGCCAGCTCGATGTGATCGTCGACCCGGAGGTGCGACAACTCAAGGCGGGAGAGTTCTATCGCTACTTCGTCAAGAACCGGCACCAGCTTTCCCATGAACTCGATCAGATCAAGGCGGCATGACGATGCAGATGGCGGATATGACAAGGGCGTGTGGCGAGCTGGTGAGCCTGGCCGAGGCCTGTGAGCGGATCGCGGGCGGCGGTGCCTGGATGGTGGCGGCGGACGAGCGCCAGTTGCGCGAACTGCCGCGCGGCCAGTGGATCGGCGGCACGATCCCCTACTTCATGGCGGCCGATGGCGGCGTGACCAGTCGGGAGGGGGTCTTCCTCAAACCGATCGAGTTGCCCGGTGGCGCCCCCTCGATCTGCAGCTACGACGCCAGGGACATCCATCAGGTCTGTTCCGACGCGCCGGAGAACGGTTACACGCTGCTGATCCTGCCGGCCTTCAGCGATGTCCATTCGGAGTTCGCCCGCAATGCGCCGAACTTCGAGGACATGTTCGGCAAGCCGCTGGTCGGCTGGATCTCCGGCGTGCATCTGGACGATCTCGGGTTGCACCGGCCGGCCACCATGGATGGCAGCCGCTGCGTCCTCGATCCGCTGCACGCGGTGGCCATGCATGTGCCCCTGCCGGCCGACATGTACGCCAGCGTGGACATCGTCAATGGCATGGTCCAGGGCAGTGGCGACCGGATCCGTTTTCGCGAGACGGGGTTCGAGGCGGGCGACTGCCTGATCAACGACGTGCCAGCCAATCTGGCGGACTATCTCGACGCTTGCGAAGCCGACCTCAAGCTGCCCCTGGTGGCCGACTACTGCGGTGCGGCGATCAACGTCTCCCTCAAGGGGATCGATCGCGCGGGGCGCAAGGTCAGCTTCTATGCGCCGGTCTTCGAGGGCATCGAGTACCGCTTCGCCGAGGCACCCGGGACCCTGCCCGCGATGGCCGCCGACGAAGGGAAGGACGCGAGCTTCTCGTGCAACTGCATTCTCAACTACGTCTATGGCGAACTCGAGGGGCGGCGCACCGGGCGCTTCACCGGACCGATGACCTTCGGCGAGATCGCCTACCTGTTGCTGAACCAGACCCTCGTGCACCTCTCGCTCCACCGGATCTGAGGCGCGGCGGCCCCACCCGGTGCTACTCTTGCCGGCAGAGCAGGACAACTGCCGGAGGAGACGACATTGGTCGAAGACCGCTACGAGGCCATCTGCCTGGCCCATCGCTGGCACGTCCCGACCCCGTTCAACATCGCCGAGGTGTGCTGCCGGCGGTGGGCCGGGGACCCGGGTCGGGTCGCACTGATCGCTGCGCGGGACGACGGGACGGACCGCCGCTACACCTATCGCGAGCTCCAGGATGCTGCCGATGCCCTCGCCTCGGCCCTGAAGGTGCGCGGGATCGGCCCGGGGGACCGGGTGGCGGTGGTGCTGCCCCAGCGCTTTGAGACCGCGGCGAGCCTGATCGCGCTGCTGCAACTGGGCGCCGTGCCGATGCCCCTGTCGATCCTGTTCGGGCCGGACGCCCTGTCCTATCGCCTGCAGGACAGCGAGTCGGTCGCCATCGTCTTTGATGGCCGCGCGCGGGAGGCGGTTGCCACGGTATTGCCGGACTGCCCCAATGTGCGGGTGCGGATCGCCATTGACTGTGCCGACGCGGGTGAGGACTGGGCGACGCTGATGGGCGAGACCCACCCGCCCTTCGTGCCCCACGTCACCGCGCCGGATGATCCGGCGGTGCTGATCTACACGAGCGGCACCACCGGCCCTCCAAAGGGCGCGCTGATCCCCCAGCGGGCGATGATCGGCAACCTGTCGGGCTTCACCGCCAGCCAGAACGGTTTCCCCAAGGCCGGCGACGTGTTCTGGTCGCCCGCCGACTGGGCCTGGACCGGCGGCCTGTGGGACGCCCTGATGCCGACCCTCTACTTCGGCATGCCGATCGTCGGCTACGACGGTCGCTTCTCGCCGGAGACGGCCTTCCGCCTGATGGCGACCTATCGCGTCACCAACACCTTCCTCTTCCCGACCGCGCTGAAGGCGATGATGAAAGCCTTCCCGGCGCCGCGCGAGCGCTTCGACCTGTGCCTGCGGTCGATCATGAGCGCCGGCGAGGCGGTCGGCGACGCGGTGTTCGCGTGGTGCCAGGCGGCCCTCGGGGTGCCGGTGAACGAGATGTTCGGCCAGACCGAGATCAACTACATCGTCGGCAACAGCCACCAGGACTGGCCGGCCCGGCCGGGCTCGATGGGTCGCGGCTATCCCGGCCACCGGGTGGCGGTCATCGATGAGCACGGCGAGGTCGTGGCGCCGGGGCAGGAGGGCGAGGTGGCCGTGCACCGCTGTGATCGCCATGGTGACCCGGACCCGGTGTTCTTTCTCGGTTACTGGAAGAACGATGCTGCGACGGCCCGGAAATTCACCGGCGACTGGTGTCGCACCGGCGATCTGGCGGTGGCCGACGAGGACGGCTACCTGTGGTACCGGGGCCGTGCCGACGATGTCTTCAAGGCCGCCGGCTATCGCATCGGGCCGAGCGAGGTCGAGAACTGCCTGGTCAAGCACCCGGCGGTCGCCAACGCCGCGGTGGTGCCCAAGCCGGACCCGGAGCGCGGGGCACTGGTCAAGGCCTACGTGGTGCTGGCCGAAGGTTTCACGGCATCGGATGCGCTGGTGGTCGAGATCCAGGACCACGTGCGGGCCCTGCTGGCGCCCTACGAGTATCCGAAGGAGATCGAGTTCGTGGACCTGCTCCCGATGACGACCACCGGCAAGATCCAGCGCCGCGTGCTGCGCCTGCAGGAAGAAGCGCGTGCGGCCTCAGTGCCGGAGGGCGGCTAGGACGGCGCCCGGTGGGTAACGCCACTGTGTGCGCGCCCTGAGCGGCCTCAGGCGGCCTGATACAGCCGGTACGCTGACTTGCCGCCTCGCTTGGCCTCGTACATGGCCTGATCGGCCTGGCCGAGCAGGATCTCGAACACGTCGTCGGCGGTGGCAGACACGGCCACGCCGACGCTTGCGCTGACGCGCAGCACGACGTCGCCAATCGGCACGGCTTCCGCGCAGGCATCAACCAGCTTGGCGGCGATCCGGGTCGCCGCCTCGGGTGCGGCCAGACCGGTGAGGATGACGGCGAACTCGTCGCCGCCCAGGCGGGCGACGTAGTCGCTCTTGCGCAGCAGGGACTCGAGGCGCTGGGAGATCTGCACCAGCAGCTTGTCGCCGGCCTCGTGGCCGTGGCTGTCGTTGACCGCCTTGAAGCCGTCGAGGTCGACCATCAGGACGGCGACCCGGCGGCGTTCGTCCGCCGACTGCAGCACACGGCTGGCGAGGCGCTGCATGCCCCGCCGATTGAAGACACCGGTGAGCGGGTCGCGCTCCGCCAGGGAGAGCACGGTGGCGATGGCCCGCCTGCGCTCGGTGATGTCGTTGGCGACGCCGTACATCGGGCCGTCGCCGAGGGCGTTCAGCACCACGTGCACCCATCGCTCGGTGGGGGCGTCCGGGCCGGACAGGTGGAAGTCTTCGCCCCGCCCGGCGTTCTGGCTGCGCGCTTGATCGGCGAGGTGCTCGAGATCCTGGGCCGGCACGCCGAGCAGCAGGTCGAGACGGGGCGGCATGCCCGCCTGCTGGAAGCGCTCGCTGCCCAGCAGGCGCACCATGGCCGGATTCCACGACTGCAGATAGCGGTCGCCATCCACGACGAAGATCCCGGTCTCCGCATTCTCGAAGATCATCCGGAAGCGGCGCTCCGACTGCTCCCGGTCCTCGCGCAAGGCGCGCTCCGTCTCCAGCGCCTCGCCAATGCGGGCGACCAGTGCATTGACGTTGCGGACGAGGCGGCCGATCTCGTCGTCCTCGCTGCCGGCTGGCGGCCGTAGCTGCTGCCCGTTCTGGACATCGAGGGTATGGAGTCCGTCCGCCACGGTCTTGATCGGGCGGGTGATCGAACGGTAGACCACCCATGCGACGACGCCCGCGACCAGGACGACCAGCATGGCCAGCAGCATCCCGACTAGCGTGGCGTAGCGGCTGGCCTCGTCACGGATCCTGGCGCGGGCTGGCTCGATCTCGATGCGGCCGATCGTCTCGGTGGCATCGAAGGGCGAGTGAAGAGGACGGGTGATGGTGTCCAGCGAGGCGCTCGGGGCCGCCGAACGCCCGTTGTCCGAGCCCGCCAGCAGGGCGTTGCCGGAGTAGATCCTGGCGGACAGGACCGCGGTGTTCTGGATCAGGCCGGTGGCCACCTCGCTGGCCAGCTGGGGGTCGTTGGCGAATGCGGCCACGCTGGCGGTCCGCTCGACCGCCGAGATCAGGTCGCCGAGGTTGTCGACCAGCCGCTCCTGCTCGTAACCCTCCAGCAGCCGGGCGCTGGCCAGCACGACCAGCAGACCGACCACGGCGGACAGGCCGAAGATGCGCAGGGTGGCCCGGGCCACGATACTCCGCCCCAGGCGCATCGGCGGCAGTGGTGCTTCCGCGGGCACGGGAAGCCGATCCCTGCTAGTCATCCGCCTTGCCGAGCTCGAACACCACCCGGACGCGATGGTCCGCCGCCGCGAGGGGTACATAGGCGATCGCCCCCGGCGTCTGCTCGACCCACTCGATCACCTGGTCGGGCGAGCTGATCTGCTCGGGTGGCACGGTCCGTCCGGAGTAGATCAGCCGCGCCCAGTAGGCGCTGATCTCGCCGGGCGTCTTGCCGACCAGCTCGCGATAGAAGCGGGCCTTTTCCGTGGCACTGTCGGCCGGGAAGGCGCGCTCGCCGCTGGGCAGGCGCTTGTAGCGCCCGAGGAAGATGTTGGTGACCTGGCTCTGGGACATCTCGCGCAGCGAACTCGCGGCGCTGACGACCACGACGAGCGGGTCGTCGCCGACGCGTCGGGTGTGGCTGGTGCCCATCAGGAGCAGGGCGGCAAGGGCGAGGAGGGCGGTGTGGTGTCGTCTCACGATCGCCCCCTCAGAATGCGAAGTCCAGCGCCAGGCTGAACAAGGTGGTTCGCCGGGCGGTGCTGTCGAAGTTGCGCTCGTCGAGCAGGATGACGGAGCGCCCCGCGACGATGCGGTCCACCTGGGCCTTCAGGGCGATGCCCGGCCGGAGGTCGAACCGGACACCGGCCGACAGGGTCCGCTGGTTGAACTGGGCGGCCTGGAGCCAGGCCTGGGCGAAGCTGTCGAGCAGGGCGAATGGCGGGCTGCCGGCGAGTCCGGTGTCGAGACGCGCCGCCTCGGTGCGGATCCGGGCCCAGGTCAGATAGGGCGTGAATCGCCCCATCCGGTAGGCGGCCTGGGCGTGGAACATGCGCTGGCGGGGCAGGTGCGGGGTGCGGCGGGGGTTGATGAGCCGCACATAGCCGGCGAGGAGATCCCACGGTCCTTCGTCGTAGTGGAGCTCGAGATGGTGGAAGTGGGAGCGGGCGCCAGTGCTGTCGAGGGCGCGAGCGGCCGCAACCGAAGACGGCAGCGGCAGGCTGGCCAGGAGGTCCACCAGCAACTGGCTGTCGCCGTTGTCCAGGAACTTGCCGGTGCCGGCTCCGACCCGTGCCTCCCAGCCGTCACGGAACCAGCTTGCGGTGACGCCCGTCGAGCGGATGTCGTAGAGGTCGAACGGGGCACCGTCGATGTAGGTGCGGCTGTCGTGCTCTCCGGTATAGGCCTTGAGCTGGAAGAGATTGTCGCCCCGGTCAAAGCGATAGGTGATGTCGGCCCCGTCGATGAAATCCACCGACAGGGCGGCGAAGACCTCGGGCACCGGCCGGATGGTCGGGAGGGCGTAGCCGACGAGCCGCGAGTCCGCTCCGGGTACCGAGTCCAGCCCGAGGCGGCCGAAGCGCAGCTGGAGTCCCGGCGCGGGTTCGACCCGCACGAAGGCCAGCGTCGTCTGGGGGTGCCAGCCGCCGTTGGGTTGCTGCCGGGCCACCACCTGGCCAACCGCATCAAGGGCATCGGTGAAGCGCGCATTGAGCTGCACGCCGAGGAGGGAGTCGACGCTGGCGTCGAGCGTACCGCCACGGGCGCCGCCGTACTGGGCGGCGGAGCGGCGATAGCTGAGATCGTCGTTGGCATGCCAATTCACGCCGAGGGTGCCGAACAGGCCGGGGCGGAGCGAGAAGCCTTCGGCGAGGGCGAACGATGAGGCCAGCGCCAGTGCGCAGGCGATCATGAAATGTCGGCAGGCGGAGGCGCGGTCGGGCATCAGCGGGCGTGAGCTTGTGGTTTTCAGTCTAACGACCCGCCGGACGCCGCCTTGAGCGCCGGACGGCGTCGGCCTGCAGGGAACGGGGCGCCTGCCGCGGGGCGGTGGGTTCGGGGCGATGGCCCGCGTGCCCGAGCGGCGCCGGCATCATGCCCTCGCTAGCGTCGCCGAAGGCGGGTGACGTCCAGAGCGCCGTCCGGCGCGACCCGGGCGCGGACCTCGACCCGGTCGCCGATCCGCGGGCGCTTGTCGATGCGGGTCCCGGCGGACACGGAAAGGGGCTGGCCGTCCACCGTCCACTGGCCGGTCAGCTGGCCCTCGAAGCGGACCCGCGCGCCCACCGGCACGGGCGCTGGCTCGCCTGCCGCGTCGCGGGCGCCATCCCGTATCCAGGCTTCGATCAGATCAACCTCGGCGTCGTCGAGCCAGGGCGGGCCATCGAAGGGCATGCGTGGGCGGGAGAGGCCGCGAATGCGGCGGAGGAGTTCGCTGGCGAGTGGCTGACCCGGCACCACCCGGACCCGGTCCGCGGCCGATACGGTGGACGCCCACGCGCTCAGGCGGTAGCCCTCCGGCGGTGCGCCCATCAGGCCGTTGTCGGTATGGCACTTGGCGCAGCGCCGGGCGAAGATCGGCGCGACATGGGCGTAGGTCACGGTCTCGCCCGGCGCTGGCCGCGGCGCCTCGGCCGTGGCGGCCGGAGCACCTTCGCCGGCCGGCATGCCGGCGGCGATCCAGCCGCTGATCGTCGCGATCTCGGCCTCGGACAGGAACGGCGGGCCGGTCATCGGCATGCGGGGCTGGCTGGTGCCCCGCAGCCGGCGGATCAGTTCGCTGTTGTCCGGGTCGCCGGGCCGGGCGACCGGCCCGTTGCGGCTGCCCGCGCGCAGGGCCTCGAGGGAGTCGAGGCGCAGGTCGAGGGGGGCGGACGGGCCGCTATGGCACAGCACGCAGCGCTCGGCGAGGATCTTCGCCACCGGCGCGAACTCCGCCGCCGGCACCGCGCCGATCCAGGCCGCCAGGCCCAGGGCCACGGCGAGGCTGCGCCGCATCGGCTCAGGCCTCGCCGTACATGATTTGCCCCTCGACGATCGTGCAGCACACCCGGCCGGGCAGGGGGAAGCCGAGGAAGGGGGTGTTCTTGCCCTGGCTGCGCAGGGTCTCGCGGCTGACGAAGGTCTCGTCCTCCGGGTCGAAGATGCAGACGTCGGCGCGGGCCCCGGGTGCCAGGTGGCCACCGCGCTGGCTGCCGATGATGCGGGCCGCCTCGCTGGTGACGCGGGCGAGGGCGTCCATCAGCGGGACCTTGCACTCCTGCGCCCACTTCAGGGTCAGGGGCAACAGTAGCTCGATGCCGGTCGCGCCGGGTTCCGCCTCCGAGAACGGACACTGCTTGGCGTCGTCATCGACCGGCGTGTGGTTCGAGCACAGGGCGTTGATGTCGCCGTCAGCCAGGCCCTGGCGCAGGGCGTCCCGGTCGCGCTGGCCGCGCAGCGGCGGGATCAGGTTGCAGTGGGGGTTGAAGTAGCCGATGTCCATGTCGCACAGGTGGAGGTGGTTGATCGACACGTCGCAGGTGATGTCGACCCCTTCCTTGCGCGCCCACTTGATCATCTTGAGCCCCTCGGCGCTGGACAGCCGGGTCACGTGGAGCCGGCAGCCGGAGAGGCGGGCGAGCTCGATGTGGGTGTAGAGCCCGATCGTCTCCGCGGCGGTCGGGATGCCGTTGAGGCCGAGGCGGGCGGCCACCTCGCCGTCGTGGGCGACCCCCTCCCGTGCCAGGAAGGGCGCGACCGGCTGGAGCCACACCCGGAAGCCGAAGCTGGCCGCGTACTCCATGGCGTTCTTCAGCACCTTGGTGTCCACCATCGGCCGGTTGGCCTGGCTGAAGGCCACGCAGCCGGCGTCGGTCAGCTCGGCCATCTCGGAGAGCTGGGCGCCACCCAGGCCGATGGTCAGCGCGCCGACCGGATAGACGTGGGCCCGGTTGAGGCGCTTGGCCCGGTAGCACAGCATCTCCACCAGGCCCGGCTCGTCGAGCACCGGGTCGGTGTCGGGCGGGATGGCGAGGCTGGTGACGCCGCCGGCCATCGCGGCCTCCATCTCGGACTCGAGGGTGGCCCGGTACTCGAAGCCGGGCTCGCGCAGGCGTGCGGCGAGGTCCACCAGTCCGGGACACACCACCCGCCCTTCGGCGTCGATGACCCTGTCGGCGACGAAGCCGTCCGGCGCGGCGCCCACCGCGGCGACCTGGCCGTCCTGGATGTAGAGGTCCTGGCGTGCATCGAGCTGGTTCGCCGGGTCGATCAACCGGCCATTGGCAATGCGGATTCTCATCTCAGCTTCCTGCAAGCATGCTCATCACGGCCATCCGGACCGCGATGCCGAAGGTGACCTGGGGCAGGATCACGGCCTGGCCGCCATCCGCCACCGCGGAGTCGATCTCGACGCCCCGGTTCATCGGCCCCGGGTGCATGACGATCGCGTCGTCCTTGGCCAGCGCCAGCTTGGCCGGCGTCAGCCCCCAGACCTTGAAATACTCCTGCGGGCTGGGCAGCAGGGCGCCGTTCATGCGCTCGTTCTGGAGCCGCAGCATCATCACCACGTCGGCGCCGCGCAGCCCCTCCTCCATGGTCGGGCAGACCCGCACGCCGAGGCGCTCGACATCGGTCGGGAGCAGGGTCTTGGGGCCGACCACGCGCACCTCGGGCACCCCCAGGGTGGTCAGCGCGGCGAGCTGCGAGCGGGCCACGCGGGAGTGCAGGACGTCGCCGACCACGACCACGATCAGGTTGTGGAACTCGTGCTTGAAGTGCCGGATCGTGTACATGTCCAGCAGGCCCTGGGTGGGGTGTGCGTGGCGTCCGTCGCCGGCATTGACCACGTGGATGTGGTTGCGTCCGGTGGCGTGGAGGTGGTCGGCGATCAGGTAAGGCGCGCCGCTCGACTCGTGGCGCACGACGAACATGTCGGCGTGCATCGCGCACAGGTTGTCCACGGTGTCGAGCAGGGTCTCGCCCTTCTTGGTGGACGAGGTCGACACGTTGAGGTTGATGACGTCCGCCGACAGCCGCTTGGCGGCGATCTCGAAGGTCGTCCGGGTGCGGGTCGAGTTCTCGAAGAAGAGGTTGAAGACGCTCTTGCCGCGCAGGAGCGGCAGCTTCTTGACCTCCCGCTCGGCGACCTCGGTGAAGGGCGCCGCGGTGTCGAGGATGGCCGTCAGGATGCCCTTGGGCAGGCCATCGAGCGAGAGCAGGTGCTGCAGCTCGCCGTGACTGTTCAGTTGCGGGTTACGCATCGATCAACCTCAGCGACAGGGTGCCGGTGGCGTCCTGGGACAGGCGCAGGATGCGGCTGGCCGCCAGCGGCTCGTCCAGCGTGTGGGCGCAGTAGCGGGCGCTGATCGGCAGCTCGCGACCGTGGCGGTCGCACAGCACCGCCAGGTCCACGCGGGCGGGCCGGCCGTAGTCGAACAGCTCGTTGAGGGCCGCCCGGGTGGTGCGTCCGGTGTAGAGCACATCGTCCACGATGATGATGTCGGCGTTCTCCACGTCGAAGGGGATGTCCGAGCGCTGGGGCTTGGCATGCAGGCCCTTGGAACCGTAGTCGTCCCGATAGAACGAGACGTCGATGGTGCCCAGCGAGGCCTGGATGCCGAGGCTGCGGTGCAGCCGCTCGGCGAGCCAGGCGCCGCCGGTGTGGATGCCGACCAGCGCGGTGCGGGGGGTCACGTCCGGGCGGATCTGCTCGATCAGGCGGGCGAGCAGTGATTCTGCGTTGGGGAGGTCAATGGGCATGGGCGCGGGAGTCCAGGAAGTGCTGCAGGATGATTCGGGCGGCGGCGGCATCGAGGCGGGCCTTGGCGTTGCGCCCCCGTTGGCCGCTGTCGGCCAGGTCACGCTCGGCGGCGACGGAGCTGTAGCGCTCGTCCACCAGGCTGACCGGCAGGCCATAGCGGCCGAGGAGCTGGTTGGCGAAGCGGCGGCAGCGCCGGGTCAGCTCGTGCTCGCCGCCGTCGGGGTGGGTCGGCAGGCCCACCACCAGGCCGACGGGCTGCCACTCGTCCACAAGGCAGGAAATACGAGCGAAGCGGGCCGAGCCGGCTTCCTCCGCGATGGTCTCGAGCGCGTGGGCGGTGCCGGACTCCAGCTCGCCGACCGCGACGCCGATGCGGGCCAGGCCAAAGTCGAAGCCGAGCACGCTGCCCCGCCCGGGCAAACCGCCGTCAGGCATGCCCCGCGACCTCGGAGAGGGAGGCGTAGTCGATGCCGAGCAACTGCATCGCGGCGGCGAACCGTTCCTCGGGCGGGATGTCGAAGACGATCGACACGTCGGCCGGGACGGTCAGCCAGGCGTTCTGGCCCAGCTCCTGTTCGAGCTGACCGGGCGACCAGCCGGCGTAGCCGAGGCTGACCAGCACGTCGTGGGGCACGCCGTGCTCGCCCACCGACTGGAGGATGTCTTTCGAGCTGGTCAGGGCCATCTGGTCGGCGATGTTGAGGCTCGAGTGCCACTCGCCCGCCGGCCGGTGGAGCACGAAGCCCCGGTCGGTCTGCACCGGGCCGCCAAAATACACCGGCAGGCCGGCCAGCTCGGGATCGTTGATCGGCAGGTCGATGCGGTCGAACAGGGCCGCCATGTCCATGTCGAGCGGCTTGTTGATGATCACGCCCAGCGCGCCCTGGTCGTTGTGCTCGGCGATCAGGGTCACGGTGCGCGAGAAGTTCGGGTCCGTGAGCGCCGGCATCGCGATCAGGAAGTGATTGGTGAGATTGCTGGTGGGCGAGATCATGGGCTCCATTTTACGACGCTACGCGGCGGAAGGTAGATTGCTGCATCGACGTCCCCGCGACGCCTGCGATTCGCCCCACGGCGAGAGGAGAGAAACGGTTGATGCCTGATGCGGCCCTGGTGTGGCTGCGGCGCGATCTGCGCTGCGAGGACCATGCGGCACTTCACCACGCCCTGCGTTCGGCGCGCCGGGTGTACTGCGCGTTCGTCTTCGATCGGGAGATTCTCGAGGCCTTGCCCACGCGTCGAGACCGCCGCGTCGAGTTCATCCGCGACAGCCTGGTGGCGCTCGACGGGGCGCTCGATGCGATGTCGCGGGCGGCCGGCGGTGCGGGCAGCGGGCTGATCGTCCGCCACGGCAATGCGAGGGATGCCATCCCTGCGCTGGCGATCGAGCTGGGGGTCGGCGCGGTGCACTGCGCGCACGACTACGAACCCGACGCGATCCGGCGGGACGAGGATGTCGCCGAGCGCCTGCGCGCCGCCGGCATCGGGCTCGTCAGCCACAAGGACCAGGTGATCTTCGAGCGGGACGAGATCCTGACCCGCGGCGGCACGCCCTACGGCGTGTTCACCCCGTATCGCCGGGCCTGGGAGGCGCGGCTCGACGACGCGGCGATGGCGCCGCTGGCGGTGGCGGATCATGCCGCCGCGCTGGCCCCGCGGCGGAAGGGCGAAACGATCCCGAGCCTCGAAGCGATCGGATTCGAGACCACCGACCTGGCGCAGTTGCCGCTGCCGACCGGGATGGCCGGTGGGGAGGCGCTGCTGGCGGACTTTCTGTCGCGCATCGGGCGCTATCACGAGGCCCGCGACTTTCCCGGCGTCAAGGGCGTGTCCTACCTGTCGACCCACCTGCGCTTCGGCACCGTGTCGGTCCGGCGGCTGGTGCGCGAGGCGAAGCGGGCGGGCGGCGAGGGTGCGCGCACCTGGCTGTCCGAACTGATCTGGCGCGAGTTCTACCAGCAGATGCTGTGGCACCACCCGCATGTGGTGGATCGAGCCTACAAACCGGAGTTCGACGCCGTCGCGTGGCAGGATGACGAGGCGGGCTTCGCCGCCTGGTGCGAGGGACGCACCGGCTACCCGATCGTCGACGCCGCGATGCGCCAGCTCAACACCACCGGCTACATGCACAACCGCCTGCGCATGATCGCGGCCTCGTTCCTGACCAAGGACCTGGGCATCGACTGGCGGCGGGGCGAGCGTTATTTCGCCCGCCAACTCAACGACTTCGATCTGGCTGCGAACAACGGCGGCTGGCAGTGGGCGGCCTCCACCGGCTGCGATGCGCAGCCCTGGTTCCGCATCTTCAATCCGGTGACCCAGTCGAAGAAGTTCGACCCCGAGGGGCGCTTCATCCTGCGCTACGTGCCCGAGCTGGCATCCGTGCCGCCGCGCCATGTGCATGCCCCGTGGGAGATGGACGCGCCGACCCAGACCGGCGCCCGCTGCCGCATTGGCCAGGACTATCCGGCCCCGATCGTCGATCATGGCGAGGCCCGTGCCCGTACACTGGCTCGCTTCGAAGCGGTGCGCCGCGACGAGTGACACCCGCGCCGACGCACAAGGAGAATCCATGCAGCAAGAAGGCCTTGATCCCGAGACCCTGGCAATCCACGGCGATGGCCCCGGCGAAGGCAGCGACGTGGCGCCGCCGGTGCACGTGTCGTCGACCTTCCGGGCGGAGAGCGCCGAGGACTTCGACCGCATCGCCCGCGAGACCCGGCCCGAACGCTTCTACACCCGCTACGGCAACCCGACGGTGGCGCGGGTCGAGCGGGTCGTGGCCGGGCTCGAGGGCTGCGAGGCGGCCCTGCTCTGCGCCTCCGGCATGGGGGCCATCGCCACCACGATGCTGTCCCTGCTGTCGGCCGGCGACCACGTGGTGGCACAGCGCAGCCACTACATGGGCACCGCCCGCCTGCTCGCGGAATGCCTTCCGCGCTTCGGCATCACCCATACGCTGGTGGACCAGGAGGAAGTCGCCGCCTTCGAGGCGGCGATCCGGCCCGAGACCCGCCTGATCCTGCTCGAGACCCCGTCCAACCCGGTGCTGGCCGTGACCGATCTGGCCGCCGTCTCAACCCTGGCGCGGGCGCGGGAGATCCTGACGCTGGCTGACAACACCTTTGCCAGCCCGATCAACCAGCAGCCCCACGCCCTCGACGTGGACCTGGTGGTCCATTCGGCCACCAAGTACCTGGGCGGCCACAGTGACCTGGTCGCCGGCATCGTCTGCGGCGCGAAGTCGCACCTCGACGCGATCTGGTCGACGGCGATCATGCTGGGCGCCTCGAGCAATGGCTTCGACGCCTTCCTGTTGCTGCGCGGGCTGCGCACCCTGCCGCTGCGGGTGGCGCGGCAGAACGCCACGGCGCTCGCGCTGGCGCGCTTCCTCGAGGCGCATCCGCAGGTTGTGCGCGTACACTACCCGGGGCTGGAGAGCCATCCGGGACATGCCCTGGCCGCGCGCCAGATGTCGGGCTTCGGCGGCGTGCTGAGCTTCGAGCATGGCGGCGGCGCGGCGGGCGCGCGGACCTTCGTCGAGCGCCTGCAGCTGGTGACCAATGCGGTCAGCCTGGGCGGCGTGGAGACGCTGGTGGCCCATGTCGGGTCGATGTGGGAGGACGGCGGCGAGGCTGAGCGCCACGCCGCAATGACGCCGGGCCTGGTACGCCTCGCGGTCGGTCTGGAGCACCCGGACGACCTGGAGCGCGACCTGGCGGCTGCCCTGGCCTGAAAACGAAAACGGCCTGCCAGCGGCAGGCCGTTCGGGTGGCGAGGGAGCCGCTCAGTGCACCTGGCTCGGGTGCAGCGGCGCGTAGCTGGCGATCAGGCCCATCAGCTCGGCCTCGTCGTAGGGCTTGCCCAGGTAGTGCTTGACGCCGATCTCGCGGGCGTACTCCCGGTGCTTGTCGGCCAGTCGCGAGGTGATCATGATGATCGGCAGCGACTTCAGGCGCTGGTCCGCGCGGATGTTGCGGGCCAGGTCGAAGCCATCCATCCGGGGCATCTCGATGTCCGACAGGATCACGTCGGGGACCGTGTCGATCAGCCGTTCGAGGGCATCGACGCCGTCCTTGGCGGTGATCACGCGATAGCCTTCGCGTTCCAGCAGGCGGCCGGTGATCTTGCGGACCGTCAGCGAATCGTCCACCACCATCACGGTCGGGATCTGCGCCACCTTGCGCGGTCCGCTGGCGGCCACCTCGTCGGACAGGACGTCCGGCCGCGAGGCCAGGGCGACCGGGTTCAGGATCAGCACGATCTCGCCGTCGCCCATCACCGTGGCGCCCGAGATGCCGACAATCCGCGCGATATGCGGCCCGGCGTTCTTGACCACCACTTCCTGGTTGCCGCGCAGGCTGTCCACATGCAGGGCGAGGGTCTGGGCCCCGGCCCGCAGCAGCAGCACCCAGTTGAAGCGCTGGACCTCGGGCTGGGTCTCTGCGTCGCCCACGAGGCGTGGCAGGTAGCGGTATTCGAAGGCCTCGTCCATCCATTCCAGCTGGCCTTCCCGGCGCAGGGCCTCGAGGGCGTCGGTCTTCATCTCCCGGACCTGGGCCACCATCGTCGAGGGAATCGCGAAGGTGCGGTGGCCTGCGCGAACCAGCAGGGCCTGGGTCACCGCCAGGTTCACCGGCAGGTAGATGCGGAAGCTGGCGCCCTTGCCGCGCTGGCTGTCTACATCGATCCGGCCGCCGACCGCCGCGGTCTCGCTCTTCACCACATCCATGCCGACACCGCGGCCGGAGGTGGTGGACAGGCTCTCGGCGGTCGAGAAGCCCGGCATGAAGATGAGGTTGGTCAGGCGCTTCTCGTCGAGGGCCTCGTCGGCCCCCGCCAACTGGTTGTCGATGGCCCGCTGGCGGATGCGATCGAAGTCGAGGCCGGCGCCATCGTCAGCGAGCGCGATCGCGATTTCGTTGCCCTCCTGGGCCAGCCGCACCGTGATCTGACCGATCTCGGCCTTGCCGGCGGCGGCGCGGGTCTCCGGCGATTCGATGCCGTGGGCAATCGAGTTGCGCAGGAGGTGCTCCAGCGGTGCCGTCATCCGCTCCAGCACGCCCCGGTCGATCTCGGTGTCGCCGGCGCGGATGTCGAGGGTGACGCGCTTGCCCATATCCTTGGCGCTCTGCCGGACGACCCGGTGGAGGCGGTCGGCGATGCTGTTGAACGGCACCATCCGGACCCGCATCAGGGCCTGCTGCAGGTCCCGGTTGAGGCGGGCCTGGGAGCTGAGCGCCGCTTCCGCGCCGTCCAGGTTGGTGAGCAGGTTGTGCTGCACCGTGGTCACGTCGTTCACGCTCTCCGCCATCATCCGCGTCAGTTCCTGCAGGCGGGTGAAGCGGTCCAGCTCGAGGGGGTCGAAGTCTGCGTCCTCACCCCCCGACAGCGCGATGCGCGACTGCAGCTGGGTTTCGGCCTGAATCTCGATCTCGCGCAACTGGTTGCGCAGGCGAATCACGTTTTCGGTCAGGTCGAGGAGCGAGCGGCGCAGGGTCCGAAGTTCGCCGTCGATGCGGGTACGGGCGATGCCGATCTCGCCGGCCTCGTTCACGAACTTGTCCACCAGGTCGGCGCGTACCCGCAGGTTGGCGGCGACGGTCGGCTCGGGTTCGGCCAGCATCGCCGTCATCGCGGGCTCGGGCGTCCCGCTGGCGTGCGCCGGAGCGCCGATCTCTGCCTCGTCGTCGGCCTCGGCGACCACCTCCGGCTCGGCGTCCGGCCCCGCGGCGATGCGGTCAAGGCTGGCGCTGACCGAGTCGAGTCCGGACTCGAGCTCGTCGATCAGGGCCTCGGGCGCTTCGGCGGCGTGCTCGAGCCGCGTCTCGAGACCATGCACGAACTCGCCCAGGCTCATCGCCCCGGCCATGCGGGCGCTGCCCTTCAGGGTGTGCAGCAGGCGGGCAAGTGCCGGCACCTGGGCAGCCGCCTGGGGGTCGGCTCGCCACTCGCCGAGGTTGGACTGCAATTGCGACAGCAGATCCGCCGCCTCCTCGAGGAAGATCGGCAGGAGCTGCTCGTCGAACTCGTCGGTCAGCTGCGGGCCGGCGTCTTCGTCGGCCTCCTGCGGCGCGCTCTCGGTCGGTGTGACGGGCGTGGGTTCCGGCGCAGGCGCTGCTGCGGCGAACTCCGCTCCATCGGTGCGCAGCATCGCGTCGAGCTGGTCGATCAGTTCCGGCACCGGCAGGGGCAGCGAGAGTCGGGAAACCTCGGCCAGCATGGCTTCGAGGGTCTCGGTCGTACTCGCGAAAAGGGCCGTCTGCTCGCCGCTCGGGCAGCGGCCCGAGTCGTGGAAGCGGGCCTGGGCGTGCTCAAAGGCCTTGGCGAGATCCTGGATGGCCGGTACATGGGCCGTGCCGGATATGCCCGCCAGAGTGTGGGCCGCGCGGATCGATGCATCGGGCGGCAGCAGCGTCGGGTTCCCGGCCAGATGGCCGATCTCGCGCTTGAGGGTGTCGAGGTGCTGCCTTGCCTCGGCGAGGTAGAGGTCGAACAGGGGGCGCGAGATCACACGGTCGCCCAGGGCGATCTGGTCCGCGTCGCCGTCGTCGCCGCTGTCGTCGGCGAGATCCTGGGCGTCGTGGGCCGCGTCTTCCTGTTCCAGCGCATCGAGCGAACCCGGCTCGAGACCGTCGAGGTCGAGGGCCAGGTCGTCATCGTCTTCGAGGGACGCCAGCGTGCCTGTCTCGTCCGTCAGTTCGGCCAGGTCGGCGTCAGCGGAGAGGTCGGCGTCAGCGGAGAGGTCGTCAGGAATCGCTTCATCGGCGCCGAACGCAGGCAGTGCGATGTCTTCCGTTCCCGCACCCGCGTCGGTCGCAGCGTCCGGCGCGCCGGCGCTGTCGCGCTCATCCTGCGCTTCGGCCTCGGGCAGTGAGCCGGCATCGGGCGCAAGTGCCTCGCTTTCGGCCTGGTCGGGACCCGCCAGCCCACCGATCTCCAGGTCGAACTCGTCGACCTCCGGGGAGGCTTCCGCCGCCTCGTCGAGCGCGAGTCCGCCGAGATCGCCACTCAGGTCGGTTTCTTCCAGGGGCGTTTCGGGTTCGCCGAGATCGTCGCTGTCGAGGTCGCCGAAGTCGATCGTCTCGTCGGCCGTCAGTTCCTCGGCATCGGAGACGTTGATCTCGAGATCGATTTCCCCATCGTCGAGTCGCAGGTCCGGTTCGGCCGAGGGCGTCGCGTGCCCCGGGTCGAGCGCGGGCATGTCGTCTTCGACGGGCTCGAGCCCTTCGATGGCTTCGAGGGATTCGAGCGAGGTCTCCTCGGGGTGGAACTCGCCCAGAGGTTCGATCATGTCGATCGGCAGCGGCTCGTCTTCCTCGGCCGGTTCCAGGTCGCCGAACTCGAGTGAGGTCTCGCGCAGGGTGTCGAGGTCGTCCTCGTCGTCGGCTGCCAGCGGCGTCTCGGGTGCGATGCCGATCGGCGGCGCGGCCAGTTCCTCCGGCAACTCGGGGCTGTCGAGTTCGAGCATGGCGTCGTCGTCGGCCGTCTCGTCAGCCGCGCTGTCGTCGAACTGCAGGTCGAGATCGACGGCGTCCGGGAGGTCCGGCACCATCTCGGTCAGGCTCGGGAGGTCGTCCGCTTCCGGCTCGACCGCCTCCGGCATGTCGATCTCCAGCGCCTCCAGGGTTTCGTCTTCAGGGCCTTCCAGGGCCTCGTCGTCAAGGACGGGCAGGACACTGTCCGCCTCGGTGGCCGCGTCCGGCTCGAGGTGCCCGCCGGCGGCTTCGAGATCGTCCGCAGGCGCGACGGGAGCCTCTGCCGCGTCGATGGTTTCCGGTGCTTCGGCCGGGGCCTGCCCGAGGGCACTGGTCTCGACCGGCTCGTCGGATTCCCGCAGTCGTTGCGCTTCGGCGAGGAGGGCGCTGGCGTCGCGATAGACGCCGCCGCCGCTGGCCAGTTGCTCGATCCAGGCGTCGAACAGGCCATGCGCCGCCTCGATCAGGTCGAGCAGCGCCGGCGTCGGGGCCCATTCGAGTTGCAGCCAGCGGTTCATGGTCTGCTCGAGGCCCCATGCCGCTTCGCCGAGGTCGGTGAGCCCGACCATGCGGCCGCTTCCCTTGAGGGTATGGAATCCACGGCGGATCGTCGTGACGACGTCCACGTCGTGGGGATTGGCCCGCGCCCGCGCGAGGTTCTCGCCGATCGTGGCGGCGACATCGCGGCCTTCCTCGAGGAAGATCTCGAGGAGCTCGGAGTCGATGTCCTCGTCGCTGGAAGACAGCAACTCCTGCGACGGTGGCGGGGGCACAGGTGCCGCGGTGGCCGGGAGATCGGTCTCGGCCTGCTCGTGGGGATCTTCCAGATCCTCTTCCGGCGTTGCGGCCAGTTCCGGCTCCGCGACGGGCTCAGGCGCGGCCTCGACAGCCGCGGCTTCGGCCTCGGGCGGCGACTCCGGCGCCTCGTCGGCGAGGCCCGGCGCGTCGTCGACCTCGTCCTCCGGTACCGCGTCCGCGCCGCGCAGCAGACGATCCAGATCGGCGTTGCCGCGCTGCAGGTCCTGGACGAAGAAGCCGAAGGCGGAAAGATGGTGGGCGAGGAACTCGCATTCGCCTTCGGGCGGCGCGCCCTCTCGCTCGGCGAGGGCCTGGATGCGATGCTCGCAGTCTTTCAGGACCTCCAGCGCCCGGTCTTCGCCGAGCACGGTCAGCACGCCTTCGATCTGTCGCAGCGGGGCGGACAGGTTCTGCAGGTTGGCGCGGCGCTCGGGGCGACGGAAGTATTCGTCCAGGGTCTGCTCAACCTGGGCCAGATTGACCTGCATCTCCCGCGCCAGCTGTCCCAGGGCCATGCGCTCCTGGGCTTCGCGGGCAGCATCCGGCAGGCCGGCACTCTCGGCCTCCAGCGCTCCCAGGTCCTCGCCGGCCATCAGCGCCTTGAGGCGCGACTCGGCGCGGGCGACCTGGGCGGTGAAGCTCGCATCCGGGACGCGCCCGGTCTCGAGTGCGGTCTCGGCCAGCATGACAGCCGAGGCGACCTCGAGGCCGACCTGGTCGTTGATGCGCAATGGGTCCTGACGCAGCCAGCGCACGACCTCGCCCAGGGTGTCGAGCAGGTGGCGGAAAGCCGGACGGCCGAGGGGCGCGCTGGCCTCGATCGCCGCACGCAGGTCCTCGTCGAACTGGGGCAGGGCAGCGGCGGCGCCGCTGGCAAAGTGATCCCAGGTATCCCGGGCCGCGGCAAACAGGGTGCGCAGACGGGCCAGCAAGGGCGCCAGGGGCTGGTCGCACAGGGCACTGCCCGGGGGCGGCACGAGGCTGCCCAGGTCGAAGGTCTCGCGCACCTCGCGGCCGCTCGGGCCGACGCTCGGTGCCGTCGCGATGACGTAGAGAATCTCCCGGTGGAGGCGCTCCGGCGGCGTGGTCTGGCCCGCGGCGATGCGCTTGAGCTGGAAGTCGATGCGCGCGCTGACGTACTTGGCGAAGGGATCGCGCGCGAAATTGCCGTTGGCCAGGGTGTCGAAGAAGGCACCGGCGGTCCACCAGAACGACCGTGCGGTCGGCGCGCTCATCGCCGACTCGATCTCACCGCAGACGTTGGCCATTGCCAGCGGCCCCCCCGCGTCGTCGGGTGTGCGCAGCCAGTTGAGCAGGCCGCTCTGGAACTGACGGCGCAGCGTCCGGACCTTGCCCGCAAGCTGTTTGCCGGCATCGGCGCTTGGCCGAGCGCCCTTGCGTGAAGGTTGTTGACCCAGGTCCGGGTAGAAGAGATCGGACGGCTTCGGCGGGGTCTGGCCGCGCGCCGCGGCGAGTTCGCCCATCAGCGGCAGCAGCCGGAGCGACTGGTCCGGCACGCCGTGGCTGAGTTCGTCCAGATAGTTGCCGATCGCCGCCAGCGATCTTTCTGCAAGGCTCGCCAGATCGTCCGTGTAGGGGCGCTCGTCGCGCGCCAACTCGGCGAGCAGCCGGTCGAGGCTGTCGGTGAATGCCGTCAGGCCATCAAGCCCGACGATGGAGAGGGCGCCCCTGACCTGGTGCAGGTGCGTCTGGGCAAACTGCAGGTTGTTGCCGCGGTCCTTGTTGGCCCGGGCGGCGGCAATTGCCTCGCCAGCACGGCCCAGGGCCAGGTCGATCTCGCCCTTGACCCAGGTGAGCGGGCCGGTATCCAGATCTGTCGTTGCACTCATCGATTCGGCCTCTTGCCGTGGATTCTTAGACCTTGAAGCCCGAGACCGAGCCTTTCAGCTCGACCGCCAGATCAGCCAGCTGGCCGATCGACACGGCCGTCTGCTGGGTACTGTTGGCGGCCTCTTCGGTCAGGGCCAGGATGTCCTCCATCGAACTGGCCACCTTGGTGGCGTTGCCCGACTGCTCCAGGGTATCGCGGGAAATCTCTTCAATCAGTCGCGCGGCCTCGTTCGACACATCGCCGATTTCGGTCAGGGCCTGGCCGGCAGCGTCGGTCAGCTTCGCGCCATCGACCACGTCGCGGGTGGCCACCTCCATGGCGCCGACGGCATCCTGGGTGTCGGTCTGAATGGTCTTCACGATCGCCGCGATCTGCTTGGTGGCCTCGGCGGAGCGTTCGGCCAGTCGCTGCACCTCTTCTGCAACCACCGTGAAGCCTCGGCCTGCCTCGCCGGCCGAGGCCGCCTGGATGGCGGCGTTCAGTGCCAGCACGTTGGTCTGCTCGGTAATGTCCGAGATCAGCTCCACGATCTCGCCAATCTCCTGGGACGACTCGCCGAGGCGCTTGATCCGCTTGGAGGTGTCCTGGATCTTCTCGCGAATGCCGTTCATGCCCTGGATGGTGTCCTGCACGGCCTCGGTCCCCTTGTGGGCGGCTTCCAGCGAACGGCGGGCCACCTGGGCGGACTCGCGGGCGCGCTGGGAGGCTTCGGACATCGAGGTGGCCATGTTCTGGACCGTTTCGCCGACGGTCCGGATCTGCTCGGACTGCCGCTGGGCAGCCTCGATCAGCATGCCGGAGGTCTTCTTGGCGGACTCGGTGGCAGAGGTCACGCGACTCGCCGCGTCGTTGATGCGTCGCACCAGCACCGAGAGCTCCTCAATCGTGTAGTTCACCGAGTCGGCAATCGCGCCGGTGATGTCCTCGGTCACCGTCGCCCGGACGGTCAGGTCGCCATCGGCCAGATCGCCCATCTCGTTCATCAGGCGGAGAATGGCCTGCTGGGTGTGGTTCCGTTCGTTCTCGGCGCTGCGGCGCTGATCTTCGATCTCGGTGCGGCGCTCGACCTGGTCGGTCAGGTAGGTCTTGGCCAGCAGGCCCAGCGTGACGAGGCCGCCGAGGGCGACGAGGATCGAGAGCAACTGGTAGCCGCTGAGGCCGTGGTGCGATGAGTTGAATTCGTCCGCCAGCGCGTTGGTGCGGGTCAGCAGCTCACTCGAGTCCGCGAAGATGTGCGAGCCGGCCTGCTTGGCCTGGAGCACCAGCTGGATGTTGCCGAGCACGCCGCTCACCGCTTCGAGGGTGCCCTCGGCCAGGGTTGCCAGCTCGGTGGCGAGACGGTTGGCCTCCGGGTTGCGCAGGCCCTGCTGGAGGCGTTCGATGATCTCGCGGAAGCTGTTGGTGTCTTTCCCGAGCAGGAACGAGGCTTCGGGGTCCACCGCGTCGGCAACACGCATCGCGTTGGCGTTCTTGGCGATCCGCTGGGTCAGCATCGTGAGGCGGTTGGCATCGGCCAGGTCGCGCGGTGCGGCGCCTGTCTGGGAGGCGATGGCGGCCAGCTGCTCGGTCTTCTCGAGGAGCTCCGCGTTCTGGTCGTTGATCAATTCGACCGAGGCGTCCAGCTTGGTGAGGTTGGACTTCTGGTCCAGCAGGCGGTTGGCGCTGGCATCGACCCGGGTCCAGGTTTCGCCCACCTGTTCCAGCAGCGTCCGGGCTTCTCCCCCCACGGCTGGTGCGCTTCGGCCCATCATCTCGCCGCCTTCATTCAGTGCCGAGAAGAGCCCCGCGAACTCGTCGCGACTCGACTGCAACTCGGCGAAGGCGATGTCCTTGCCGGACAGGGCCAGCTGGGCGGCCTTGGCGATCCGTTGGGAGAGCGTTCGCATCTGGCCGGCGGTATCGACGTAGAGCGTGTTGCGTTCGGCGTCCCGGCCGGAGAGGACCATCATGGTCACGAAGACGGCCATCAGCGCAACGAACACCAGGCTGAGCAGCTTGAGGCGTTCGCCGGCAGATCGGGTTGCACCGCCGGAGGATTTGGCCGCGGCGGCGGCCTGTTCGTCGCCACCGGCCGCGGCGCGGTTGCTGAAGGGAAGAGAGATTGCCATGGTGTGAACTCCGGTTCGGCGCAGCCGCCGTTGGTTTCCTTGTTTGTTCCGTTCCGGTCAGGCCGCGCTGGCCTCCAGGAAGCCCCGGTGAGCCAGCAGCGCGGGAATCATCATCCGGGTCCAGGGGCGCCCGGTGGTGTCGCGCATCGTGGCCCCACGCCAGGGCTGGGAATCGTCGTTGCCTTCCGCCTCCAACTCAAAATCCTCTGCTGCACGCAGGCCAGTCGTGCGGGAGACGAGCAGGGCGCAGTTGATGTTGAAGCGGGCCCCGACCAGAATCAGTCGGGCCTCGCCGGCCGGCAGGATCAGCTCGCCGCCGTGGTAGGAGGAAAAGTCGACGACGCTGTAGAGCGTGCCTCGCACGTTCGCGAGGCCTCGCATCCAGGGCTTGGACAGGGGGACCGAGGTCAGCTCGGGCACCGGCAGGATCTCGCCGGCCTCGGGCAGCGAGATCAGCCAGTGGTCGAGACCGGACTGCAGGCCGAGGAGGGCGCGACGTTGCGTGCTGCCGGCCTCCGCCAGGCGGCGGGCCAGGGATTCCTGAAACTCTCGAAGGCTGGTTCTGCGGGCCATCGTCTCAGCCGATCGCCTTGATCCGGTCGAGCAGTGCCTGGTGGTCCACCGGCTTGACCATGTAGTCGAGGGCGCCCTGGCGCATGCCCCAGATCCGGTCAGTCTCCTGACCCTTGGAGGTGCACATGATGATCGGAATGGCGCAGGTGGCGTTGTCGCGGGCGATGGTGCGGGTGGCCTGGTAGCCGTTCATGCCCGGCATGACGACGTCCATCAGGATCAGGTCGGGCAACTCGACCTTGCTCTTGACGATGGCCTCCTCGCCACTCTCCGCGGTGACCACGTCGAATCCGTTCTTCGACAGCAGTTCAAGCATTGCGAGCCGCTCGGTGGGCGAATCGTCCACCACCATGATCTTCTTGATCGGCATGGAAATGACCTCTCCTTAACTTTCCGGGTTCACTCCGCCCGCTCGGGGGCGTGGGTCGCCACCGCCTTGAGCAGGCTGTCCTTGGTAAATGGCTTCGTCAGGTACTCGTCAGAGCCCACCATGCGTCCCCGGGCGCGGTCGAACAGGCCGTCCTTTGACGACAGCATGATGACCGGCGTCTCCTTGAGCCTCGCGTTCTTCTTGATCAGCGAGCACGTCTGGTAGCCATCGAGGCGAGGCATCATGATGTCGACAAAGATGACATCGGGCTGGTGGTCCGCGATCTTGGCGAGGGCGTCGAAGCCGTCCTCGGCCAGCAGCACCTGGCAGCCGACCTGAGCCAGGAAGATCTCGGCGCTGCGCCGGATCGTGTTGCTGTCGTCGATGACCATCACTTTCAGGCCGTTCAGGTTCACTGTGCTACTCCCGGAGTATGAACGCGGGGCAGGGGCCGACGGCCGCACATGCCGTTGCGATCACTGATTATCGTCCGTGACGCGGACGACTTTAGGCATCGGAGGACATCACCCGCTGAGGCGGCGGTCAGATCTCGACGAGGTCGAAGTCATCCTTGCGCGCGCCGCACTCGGGACAGGTCCAGTTCGGCGGGACCTCTTCCCAACGGGTGCCCGGCGCAAGCCCTTCCTCCGGCAGGCCGGCGGCCTCGTCGTACAGAAATCCGCAGATCAGGCACATGTAGGTCTTGAAGTCGCTGGGCTGCATGACGATTCGTTCTCGATGACGAATTGACGATAGAATCGGCGAATCTTACCGCATTTCCCGGACGCCTCCGGCCGTTCGCCTGGCCCTTCCATGAGCGCGCACACACCGTATCCACCCGCTGTTCTGGTCTTCGACAGCACGGACCCCACGGGCGCCGCCGGCCTGCAGGGCGCGGCCCTGACGCTGGCCACTCTGGGTTGCCATCCATTGCCTGTCGTGACCGCGGTTGCCTGCGGCGACACGCGCACCACCGAGCACGTCCACGTGCTGGACCCGGACTGGATCGCCGAGCAGGCCCGGCCGGTGCTGGAGGACGTTCCGGTGGCGGCGCTCTATGTCGGCGACCCCGGCTGCCCGGACACGGTCGGCGTGATCGCCGAGATCGCCACCGACTATGCGGCCCCCCTGATCTTCGCGCCGGGCAACCTGCGCGATTCCCCGGATCCGGACGAGAGCGACGACCTGATCGTCGCCAGCCTGGAGATGCTGCTGCCCGAGACCCGGATCCTGATCGTGGACGGCACCGTGGCCCTGCGCATGGTCGCTGTCGGTGACGAGGACGACCCGTGTGAGGATGCCCAGGAGGCCGCCCGCATGCTCCTGCGCTGCGGGACCGAGCGGGTGTTGCTGGCCGAGAGCCGCGACGCGGCGCTGCAGCCGGCCGACCTGCTGATGGGGCCGGCGGGCATCATCCGGACCGACACGCGTCCGCCCGTGGCAACCCGGGTGAGCGGTGGCCTGGCATCGCTGGCCGCGGCGATCACCGCGCGCATGGCACAAGGGGAAGGCTGTGAGTCCGCGGTTGCGTCAGGACACGAATATTTGCGAACTGTCTATGCCAGGGCCTTCACGCCGGGGATGGGCGCCGCGCTGGTGGATCGGGTAGCGCCGCTGCGGAGGGGTTCGTGAGCGCTCCCGCCCGGGGGCTGTACCTGGTCACGCCGGAGATGGCCGACGGCGAGCGGCTGCTGGCCCAATGTGCCGAGGCGCTTGCCGGCGGTGCCGCGCTGCTGCAGTACCGCAGCAAGCACACCGACGCCGGCCTCCGCCGCGCGCAAGCCACCGCCATGCTGGCGCTGGCGCGCCGGCATGGCGTGCCCCTGATCATCAATGATGACATCGACCTCGCTCTGGCGATCGGTGCGGACGGGGCGCACATCGGGCGGGACGACGGCGACGTGGCATCCGCGCGGGCGCATCTGGGGGCCGGGCGGATCCTCGGCGTGTCCTGCTACGACACCCTCGATCGGGCACGCGACGCGGCTGCGGCCGGCGCCGACTACGTGGCCTTCGGCGCCATGTTCCCGTCCGCGACCAAGCCCGGCGCGGTGCGCGCGCCGCTGTCCATCCTCACGCGGGCGGTCCAGGAACTCGATGTGCCGGTGGCAGCCATCGGCGGCATCACGCTCGACAACGCCGGCGCACTGATCGCCGCGGGGGCCTCCCTGCTGGCGGTGGTGTCCGACGTCTTTGACGATCCCGAGCCGGGCCGGCGGAGCGCCGCCTACCAGCCGCTGTTCGGCACGGGGACAGGCAAGTACAGGGGAAACGAGGAACGGATATGAACCGAAACGAAGCGCTCTTCGAACGCGCACAGCGCACCATCCCGGGCGGGGTCAACTCGCCGGTCCGGGCATTCAAGTCGGTTGGCGGGTCACCGCGCTTCATCGAGCGGGCCGACGGCTGCCGGGTCTGGGATGCCGACGATAAGGCCTACATCGACTACGTCGGCTCGTGGGGCCCGGCCATCGCCGGTCACGCCCACCCGGCGGTCGTCAAGGCGGTGCAGGAGGCGGCCGTCAGGGGCCTGTCCTTCGGCGCACCCACCGAGGCGGAGGTCGAAATGGCGGAGATGCTGTGCGCGCTGCTGCCCAGCCTCGACATGGTCCGGCTGGTGAGCTCCGGCACCGAGGCGACGATGAGCGCGATCCGGCTGGCCCGCGGTTTTACCGGGCGCGACGCGATCGTCAAGTTCGAGGGCTGCTACCACGGCCACGCCGACTGCCTGCTGGTCAAGGCCGGTTCCGGCCTGCTGACCTTCGGCAACCCGTCCTCGGGCGGCGTGCCGGAGGACTTCGCCAAGCACACCATCGTCCTCGACTACAACGACCCGGCCCAGTTGGAGGAGGTCTTCAAGTCGCGCGGCGACGAGATCGCCGCGGTGATCGTCGAGCCCATCGCCGGCAACATGAACCTGATCCGCCCGAGCGACGCATTCATGCACACCCTCCGTCGCCTGTGCACGGCCCACGGTTCGGTACTGATCTTCGACGAGGTCATGACCGGTTTCCGGGTCGGTCCGCAGGGGGTACAGGGCCTGTTCGGCATCACCCCCGACCTGACCACGCTGGGCAAGGTCATCGGTGGCGGCATGCCGGTCGGGGCCTTCGGTGGGCGGCGCGACATCATGGAGAAGATCGCACCGCTCGGCAGTGTCTATCAGGCCGGCACCCTGTCGGGCAGCCCGGTGGCGGTCGCCGCGGGCCTTGCCTCGCTGCGGCTGATCAGCGAACCGGGCTTCTTCGAGGCCCTCACCGGCAAGGCGGAGCGGCTGGTGGCGGGCCTCAAGGCCGCGGCCGACCGCAACGGGGTCACCTTCAATGCCCAGTCGGTCGGCGGCATGTTCGGCCTCTATTTCTCCGAGGCGTGTCCGCAGGGCTATGCCGACGTGATGGACAGCGACCGGGATGCGTTCAACCGTTTCTTCCACGCGATGCTCGACGCAGGGCATTTCTTCGCGCCGTCGGCCTTCGAGGCGGGCTTCGTTTCGGCCGCCCACACCGACAGCGACATCGACCTGACGCTGGCGGCTGCCAACGCGGTCTTCGCCGGGCTCGCCGCCTGAAGGCGACGAGCGGACTTGATAAAAAGTACGGACGTTCGATAATGGCAGTCATGAGCAAGGGCGAACGCACCCGCAACACCATCCTCGACGCCGCCGTCGCGCTGGCCTGTGTCGGTGGCTTCGAATCCCTCTCCATCGGCAGTCTCGCCGACCGGGTCGGCATGTCGAAGAGTGGCCTCTTCGGCCATTTCGGGTCGCGCGAGGAGTTGCAGATCGCCGCGATCGAGGCGGCGGCGGAGCGCTTCGCCGAGCTGGTCTTCCGGCCGGCACTCGAAGCGCCCCGCGGCGTCGCCCGGCTGACGGCCATGATCGACAACTGGCTGACCTGGGTCGAGCGCTGCGGCTGGGATGGCGGTTGCCCGCTGGAGGGGGCGATCCACGAGTTCGACGACCGGCCGGGGCCGGTCCGCGAGGCGGTGGTCAAGCACTTCAGCCGGCTCGAGCGCGAACTGGCCCGCATGATCCGGCTTTGTGTGGACACCGGCGAGTTTGCCGGCAACCTCGATGTGGATCTCTTCGTCTTCCGGCTGATGGGGGTCGTCATGGCCTTCCACTACCGGCGGCGCCTGATGGGAGGGAGCCGGGCCGAGGCGGTTACCCGTGCGGCTTTCGCGCTGCTCATCAAGGAATCCGCACCCCAGGCCCGCTTCAACCAATGAACGCGCCGGAGGCGGTCGGTGGCCGCATCGAACTGCTCACGCCCGGGCGCAAGCGCCTGGTTCGGATCGCCTCCCGACTCCTGCCCGGCTGGACCGCCCGCCAGGCCGAACACCTGCTGTTGCGCCCACGGCGCCGGCGGGGGCGCTCGGCCGAGGTGCTCGACGCCTGGGGCCGGCGTGCGGAACTCGAGGTGGACGGTGCCCGGCTCGTGAGCTGGCGTATCGGCCCGGCAGCGGCGCCGACCGTCCTGCTGGTGCATGGCTGGGGCGGCTACGGTGCCCAGCTGGCGGGCTTTGTGCCCGGCCTGCTGGCGGCCGGGCATGCCGTGGTGCTGTTCGACCACCTCGGCCATGGCGACAGCGAACGCGCTGCCGCGGCGCTGCCCACCTTCATTGCCGGTCTGGCCGCTGCTGCGGCCCACCAGGGCAGCGTGGCCGGGGTCATCGCCCACTCCATGGGCGCCGCGGCGACCCTCCATGCCCTGCGCGAAGCGCGCCTGACGACGCCCCGCGCGGTGCTGATCGGCGCGCCCGGAAACTTCGAGATCCACCTGCGGACCCTCTCTCGTCGGGTCGGGCTGGGGCAGTGCGCACACCGCAGCCTGCAGCGCAGGCTGGAGCGGCGCTATGTGCCGGTGTCCGACCTCGACCGGCTCGAGGGGCTGCCGATCGAATCGTGCCGCGCCTTGCTGGTCCATGACCGGGACGATCAGGAAGTGGACGTGGTGCAACTCGGCCTGCTGGCCGACGCCTGGCCCGGGGCTCGGCGCCTCGAAACGCAGGGCTGGGGCCACCACCGCATCCTGCGCGCGCCGGAGGTCATCGACGCTGCGGTGCGCTTCGTGACCGGCGGCGGCGACTGACTCAGAGCAGGAACAGGGTCGCCAGGCCGAGGAAGATGAAGAAGCCGCCCGAGTCAGTGCAGGCGGTGATCAGGACGCTGGAGCCGAGCGCCGGGTCGCGACCGAAACGCTGCATCGCCATCGGAATGAAGACGCCCATCGCCGCGGCCAGCAGCAGGTTGAGCGTCGTCGCGGCGGTCATCACCACGCCGAGTTGCCAGCCGCCGTAAAGCAGCCAGGCGGCCACCCCGAGCAGGCCGCCCCAGACGATGCCGTTGAAGAGCGCCACGCCGGTCTCCTTCTTGAGCAGGCGCATCGCGCCCTCGTGGGAGATCTCGCCCATCGCCATCGCGCGCACGATCATCGTGATGGTCTGGTTGCCGGAATTGCCCCCGATGCCGGCGACGATGGGCATCAGCGCCGCAAGCGCGACGAGCTTCTCGATCGAACCCTCGAAGATGCCGATCACCCGCGAGGCGACGAAGGCGGTGATCAGGTTGATCGCCAGCCACGCCCAGCGGTTGCGGACCGAGTCGAGGACCGGCGCGAAGATGTCCTCTTCCTCGCGCAGGCCGGCATTGCCGAGGATCTCGGCGTCGGCGTCCTCGCGGATGAAGTCCACCACGTCGGCAACCGTGACGCGGCCCATCAGGCGGCCGTCGGAGGTGACCACCGGCGCCGAGACCAGGTCGTAGCGCTCGAAGGCGCTGGCGGCTTCATTGGCCTTGTCGTCGGGACGCAGGCTCAAGGGGTCGGAAATCATCACCGACGCGACCTCGGCCTCGGGGTCGTTGATCAGCAGGCTGTTGATCGGCAGCACGCCGCGCAGTTTTTCCTCGCGGTCGATGACGAACAGCTGGTCGGTGTGGTCGGGCAGCGCCTCGAAGCGGCGCAGGTAACGCAGCACCACTTCGAGCGTCACGTCCTCCCGCACCGTGACCATCTCGAATTCCATCAGTGCGCCGACCGCGTCCTCCGGGTAGGACATCGCTGCGCGCAGCTGGGCCCGTTCTTCAAGGTCGAGGGAGAGATAGACATCCTCCATCACCGCTTCGGGCAGGTCCGGTGCCAGGTCTGCCAGCTCGTCCGCGTCGAGCTGCTCCGCGGCCGCCCTCAGCTCCTCGGGGGCCATCGTCTCGATCAGCGACTCACGGACGGCGTCGGACACCTCGAGCAGAATCTCGCCATCGCGCTCGGCGCGCACCAGCTCCCAGATGAACAGGCGCTCCTCGAGCGGCAGGGTTTCCAGCAGGTCGGCGATGTCGGCCGGGTGCAGTGCGTCCAGACGCCGGCTCAGTTCGCCGACGTGCTGCTTGTGGACAAGATTCTCGACCAGGTCGTGACGGGGCATGTCCTGGCGGTGGACCAGGCCCTCCACCAGCTTGTGGCGGGCGAGCAGCTCCTGCACCTCCTTGAGCTGCTGCTGGACTTCTTCGCGGGAGCGGGGCTGTTCCGGTTCGGCCATGGTCGTCGAGGGTCGGGCTGCGGTCGGCGCCGGGCCTGCGCGCGCCAGCGGAAGGCGGGTCGGCGCGGGCGGAATGCTGCGGCGCGTAAGAACCCGATTCTACGGGTTTTGGGGACCCGACCGCGACCCTGTCGGCGGCGGGTGCGCCCCGTTCAGGGCACCTCGGAGCGGTGCATGCGCTGGCGGACGCGCTCCGCATGGGCGGCCAGGCGCGGACCGAAACTGTGCTCGTAGCGGCGCGGATTGGGCAGCATGACGGCCAGCCGCGCGGCCTGGCCCGGCGCCAGCGCTGCAGCCGGAACATGGAAGTAGTGCCGTGCGGCGGCCTCGGCGCCGAATACCCCGTTGCCCCACTCGACGACGTTCAGATACACCTCGAGGATGCGCCGCTTGCTCCACAGCTGCTCGATCATCAGCGTGATGACGGCCTCCTCGGCCTTGCGCCAGTAGCTCTTGCCGGGCCACAGGAAGAGGTTCTTGGCCAGTTGCTGGCTGATCGTCGAGCCGCCGGCGGCGCGGCGCCCCTGCTTGCGGTTGCGTTCCATGGCTCGCTGGATGCCTTCCCAGTCGAAGCCGTCGTGGTCCACGAACTTGTCGTCCTCGGCGGCGACGACCGCGCGCTTGAGGTGGATCGAGATCCGCTCGTAGGGCACCCACTGGTGGTCGAGCTTCGCGTCGGACGACTGCTGGCGCAACTCGGCCAGGCGCAGGTCCATGAAGCGGGTCGTGGCGGGGTCGAAGCGGCTCCACCAGATCACCTGCGCGAGGATCACGGCATGGGCCACCACTGCCAGCGCAACGAGGGCCAGCAGCGCGAGACCGAGCCAGCGGCCGAAGCGCCTCACCGAGCGGCTCCTGGCGTCATCGGCCGACTGCGGCGGAGAGGCAGGGCCGGGCGGCCACTGGCGGCGCCCCTCAATTGGCCGTCAGCGTGTCGGCGTTGGTGAAGTTCCAGGTCCGCACAATCTCGAGCTGGTCGGTGTCGCGGCGGATATCGGGCGGGAATTCCGCGTAGGGGGCGCCGAGCTGGACGATGCGGCGAGCGGCCTGGTCGAGGATCTCGTGGCCGCTGGAGCGCACCACATCGATCTTCACGACGCTGCCGTCGGCGCGCAGGATGACCGACAGCAGCAGGCTGCCATAGACCTTCCCGCGGGCGGCCTCCGGGTAGTTGAGGGTGCCGACCCGCTGGATCTTCTGGCGCCAGTCTTCCACGTACTGGGCGAAGCGGTACTCCCGCGTGCGCGCACCGACAAACTTGCGCCGCGGCCGCTTGGCGTAGGCCTCCATGCGCTTGTCCACCTGGGCCTCCAGGCGGGCGATGGCAGCCGCGCTGTCGAGCAGGTCGAGGCCGGACACTGTGGCCTTTTCGGGCTGCTCGGTCTGCTCCCGGTCCTCGCGCACCACGGTCTCGCTCCGGGCCTGGGCGAGCAGGGCCTTCTGGGCCGCCTCGAGTTGCTGTACGCGCTTCTTGGCCTGCAGCAGCGAGTCGCCGCGGATGTCCTGTGCCTGGGCAGGCAGCGGGCTCTTGGCCTTGACGTCGGCGTCGGTGTTGCCGCCGCCGTCGAGGTTGGCCTGGGCCAGCGCCTCGGGCTTGTCCGCCGGCTTGCTGTGGCGGGCATTGACCAGCACCACCTCGAGCCCCCGGTCCCGCAGCGGCTTGTCCGGCTCCGGCATCTTGAAGCGGATCGACAGCACGAACCCGTGCACCAGGACCGACACGAAGATGGCGAAGATCAGCGCGTGCTGCGGCGCCCGCGCGGGCGCGGCGAGGGGCGGACGGGCTCGGGCTGACCGCTTGCGGGCCATGGCTCAGTATTCCATCTCCGCCGCCAATTCGGCTTCGGTCGGCTCCGAGAGGGTCTCGACGAAGCGGGCGTCGAGCTCGATGTCGATCAGGTCGCTGCCGGTGATCGCCAGCTTGACCCGGCTGCCCGGCACCTGCAGCGGCATCGATGGCACCTTGAAGACGAACGGTGCCTTCTCGAGCCGCACGACATTGTCGCGCAGGACGCGGCCCACCACCTCGGGGGTGTCGTTCTGGCGCAGCCAGCGCACGCACCAGTAGCGCTCCATCATGCGCTGGAACTCCGCATAGGCGGCGTAGGTCAGCTCGAAGTCCCGTATCGCCGCCATCAGGTCGGGCGACTTGTCGGCGAAGGGCGGGTCCTCGCCGCGCAGGGTGGCGATCAGCTGCCACTGGTTGGCCAGGTCCACATAGCGACGCAGCGGCGAACTGCTCCAGGCGTAGGAATCGACCCCGAGTCCCTCGTGGGGGCCGCTCACCGTGGACATCCGCACCTTGCCGCCGGCCTGGACCCGGTAGATGCCAGAGACTTCCCGCTCGGCGAGCAGCTTGCCCCAGGTCGAGTTGGCCAGAATCATCAGTTCGGCCACCAGCTTGTCCATCGGCGAGCCGCGCAGACGCTGGGTAATCGTCACGAAGCCGGGGCCGTCCCGGCTCTCGGTCTCCCAGTCCACGTAGAAGCTGAAGTCGGTCTGGCGCTGGGGGGTCGAGGCCTTGCCCCGGCCCGCCTCGAGCACTGTCGCCAGCTCCCACAGCAGCGTGAGCTCCCGCTTCCACGGGAAGTCCTCGCCGTGGCTGCTCATCACGCTCTCCTCGTTGAAGAGGGGCTCGATGTCATGGTGACGCAGGTTCGCCACCACCGGCACGCGCTCCAGCCGGGTCTCGTGGGACATTACCGCGAGGGCCGGGCTGACCTCGAGGTAGAGCGAGATCGCAGGGCAGCTGCGGCCCGCCGCCAGCGTGAAATGCTCGACCACCGAGTCGGGCAGCATCGTGATCTTGCGGCCGGGCATGTACACCGTGGACAGCCGGTCGCGGGCGATGCCGTCGAGGTCGGAGCCCCGGCCGAAGCCGAGGCCCGGGGCGGCGATGTGGATGCCGATGCGCCAGCTGCCGTCCGGCCGGGCGGTGACCGAGAAGGCGTCGTCGATTTCGGTGGTGCTGGCGTCGTCGATCGAGAAGGCCTGGACGTCGGCCATCGGCAGGTCGTCCGGCACGGTTGGCACCACGCCGTCGGGGAAATCGGTGCCTTCCGGGAAATACTCGAACAGGAAGCGGCCATAGTGCAGATCGTGGGACGAATCCACCGCCCCGCAGCGCAGGAGCAGGCGGGCGGTGGACAGGCCCGCGTCCACGCTGGCCGCCTCCAGGGCCTTGACCTCGAGCCGGTTGCGGTCCGGCCGGAACAGGATCTGATCGAGCATCGGCAGGAACTCGTCGGGCAGCTTGCCGGCCAGCAGCGTGTCACGCATGCGGGTCACCGCCTCGGCCTGCTGGCGCTTCTTCTCGAGGCCGGCCAGGGCGGCCTCGAGGATCTCGGGCGGTGCCTTGCGGAAGCGGCCGCGGCCCTTGCGGTGAAAGTAGATCGGGGCCGCGTGGAGCGCCATCAGCACCGCGGCGGCCTCGACCGCCGACGGCGGGTGGCCCTGGTAGTCCTCCGCGAAGGCCTCGAACGAGAATTCCTCGTCGCCGCAGACCTCCCACAGGAAGTCCACGTCGAGCGCTTCGGCGGCCTGCTGGGCCTGGTCGAGCAACTCCTGCGGGGCGGGCGAGGAGAAGCGCAGCAGCGCGTTCGATGCCTTCAGCTTGGTGCGTTTGCCGCGGGTGTTCTCCACCTGCAGCGAGGCGTCGTTGTCTGCGAGCACGGTACCCGCCTTGAAACTGCCGCTCTCTTCGAAAAGTACGTACATCGGATGTGCCGGGTTGAAACTAGCCCGGAAGTTTAGCGGATGCGGCGGGCCTGCGCCGGGATGCGCGCCAGAGGTCGACGCTGTAGAGCGCGAGGGCGCACCAGATCAGGGCAAACGCGCCGACACGTGTCGCATCGATCGCTTCGTCGAAGACCCACACCGCGAGGGCGAAGCTCAGGCTTGGCGCCAGATACTGGGTGAGCCCCACGGTCGACAGGGTCAGCCGCCGGGCGCCGTAGGCGAAGAGCATCAGCGGGATGGCGGTGATCAGGCCCGCCACCGGCAGGAGCAGGCCCAACTCGCCGAGCAGGGCCCAGTCGAGGATGCCGGCCCGTTCCTGCCAGGCGAACCAGCCGAGGGCCAGCGGCAGGCCGATCAGGGTCTCGACGAAGAGGCCGCCGACCGGGTCGATCGGCGTGCGCTTGCGGATCAGGCCGTAGCACGCAAAGCTGCCGGCGAGGAACAGGGCGATCCACGGCAAGGTGCCGATCTGCCAGATCCGCAGCGCGACCCCGCCGGCGGCGATCGCGACCGCGAGGCGTTGCACCGGGCGCAGGGTCTCGCCCAGGACGAGGGCGCCGAGCGCGACGCTGACCAGGGGGTTGATGAAATAGCCGAGGCTGGCCTCGAGGACCCGCCCGGCGTTGATCGCCCAGACGAACACCAGCCAGTTCGCCGAGTTCAGCAGCCCGGAGAAGAGCAGCGTGCGGATCAGGACCGGGGCGTCGCCGAGGGTCCTGACGAGGCGCGCAAAGCGCCCGGTGATGATCAGCACAGCGCCCAGCAGGGCGGCCGACCAGAGAATCCGGTGGGCCACGATGTCGAGGGCCGGCAAGGCGCCCACCGCCTTGAAGTAGAGGGGGGAGAGGCCCCAGATCGCGAACGCCGTGATCGCCGCGGCCCCGGCAAGCCGCGTCTCGCGCGGGCTCATCGACGGGCCAGTGCCAGTACGATGCGGCTGTCCGCGACGTAGTGCTCTGCGGTCCGGCAAGCGGCCAGCTCGTGGGCGACTTCGCACGCGAACTGGGCCTGGCGCGCCGCGGGCAGGCGCGCGATCGATTCTGCTGCGCCCCCGGCCAGATCGAGGAAGGCCTGCCAGTAGGCGTCCGGCGTGTCGAAGCGGCAGCGCAGCGTCATGTCCTCGCTGCGATCGACATCGAACCCGGCGCCTGCCAGCAGGTCGTGCAGGGCCCCGGGGCGGCCGAGCCGGAAGACCGAGGGGCGTGGGACCTTCGGCGGCGGCAGGAGTCGGGCGATGCAGTCCTGGGCGTGGGCGATCAGCGGGACGTGCTCACGGGGTCCCCACACCGATACGGCGAGGCGGCCACCCGGCACGAGAACGCGCCGGATCTCGCCGAGTGCCCGCTCGGCATCCGGCAGGACGAAGAGCCCGAGCCCGAGGGTGACCAGATCGAAGCAGGCATCGGCGAAGGGCAGGTGCTCGGCATCTGCGGCGCAGAAGGCCATCGGCGTCCGTGCCGTGTCAAGGAGGCCAGCACGGCCCACAGACAGCATGGCCTCGGCGATGTCGCTGGCCACCACCAGCCCGCCCGGGCCGACCCGCCCGGCCGCATCGGCGGCCAGCAGGCAGGGGCCGCTGGCAAGGTCGAGCACCCGCTCGCCGGCGGCCGGCGCGGCCAGCGCGAGCAGCGCCGACTGCAGCGCGACGCGGGAGGCGGCCCCGTCCCGGTAGCGCTCGGCGATGCGGTTGAAGCCGGCCCGCTCGTTGGCCTTGAAGCGACCGGCGTCGAAGCCGCTCACGCTGGCAGTCCGGCGAAGCGGAGGATGTCGTCCAGGTAGTCGTCCCAGCGGGTGAAGCTGTGGTCGCCGCCCTCGAGGACTGTCTGGCGGGCGCCGTCATACTTTTCCACCGCGTGGCGGTAGTCGAGAACCTCGTCGCCGGTCTCGACCATCAGCCAGTAGCGCTCGGGGCGGGTGATGCGCGCGACCTCCATGGCCCGCAGCTGGTCCACGTGGGCGCGGGTGAAGTCGAAGACCTCGCCGGTGAAGAAGTTGTCGAGGCGCCCGATCCAGGGCTCCAGCGAGAGGTAGGAGAGGACCCCGGGATTGACCAGTACGGCCTTCAGGCCGTGGCGCTCGGCGAGCACCGTGGCGTAGTAGCCGCCCAGCGAACTGCCGACCAGGGTCGGCGCGTCGCCGGCCCGGGCGAGGGCGGCCTCGATGGTCGCGATCGCCTCGTCCGGCACGTGGGAGAGCTGTTCGCACCAGTAGTGTTCACCGAGATCCCGGGCCGCCATGTGGGCCTTGAGCCGGCTCGCCTTGGTCGAGGCAGGCGCCGAGCGGAAGCCGTGCAGGTAGAGGATCACGGCGTGCTCCACTCGACCCAGCCGAGTTGCCAGCTGGCGAGGACGAACAGGCCGAAGCCGATCCGGTACCAGGCAAAGGGCGCGAAGCTGTGGTTCGACACATAGCGGACGAAGGCCCGCACGGCGACCATCGCCGCGAGGAAGGAGAACACGAAGCCCACCGCGATGACGCCGACGTCGTCCAGCGAGAGCAGGTCGCGGTTCTTGTACACGTCGTAGACCGTGGCCGCGAGCATGGTCGGGATGGCGAGGAAGAAGGAGAACTCCGCGGCCGCCTTGCGCGACAGGCCGAACATCAGGCCGCCCATGATGGTGGCGCCGGAGCGGGACACGCCAGGCACCATCGCCATGGCCTGGGCGAAGCCCACCTTGAGGGCGTCGGGCCAGCGCATGCTGTCCACGTCGTGCAGGCGGGGGCGATAGGCACGGCGCTCGATCCACAGGATGACGATACCGCCGGCGACCAGCGCGACGGCCACCGTCAGCGGATTGAACAGCACGCCCTTGATGGTCTTGTAGAAGGCCAGCCCGAGCACCGCCGCCGGCAGGAAGCCCACCATCAGGTTGAGCACGAAGCGGTTGGCGGCGGGGTCGCGACCCAGGCCCCGTGCCACCGACACCACGCGTTCCCGGTAGTCCCAGCACACGGCCATGATCGCCGCCAGCTGGATGACGATCTTGAAGACCTTGCTGTGGGCGTCGTTGTAGCCCAGCAGGTCGCCGAAGATGATCAGGTGACCGGTCGAGGAGACCGGCAGGAATTCGGTCAGGCCTTCGAGAATGCCCAGCAGGGCCGCCTTGAGAAGCAGCGCAATGTCCATGGGAGCTTGCTGCAGTGCGAAAGGCCGGATTATAGCGGCCCCGTGCAATCTGCCCGTCGCGGGTGTTCAAGTCCGGCCCGGCGCTTGCCGATATTCCGGTTTCCGACCCGTTTGTCGAAGCCGATGCTCAAGAAAATCCCTGTCGAACGTCTGCGCCCTGGCATGTACGTCCATGAGCTCTGTGGCGACTGGATGTCGCATCCCTTCTGGCGCAGCCGCTTCGCACTCAAGCGCGACAGCGACGTCCAGCGGATCCTCGATGCCGGCATCCGCGAGGTCTACATCGACACCGTCCGCGGTCTGGACGACGCCGACGGGCGGCGTGCCGAGGAGATCCGAGAGGAGGTCCAGCAGCAGATCGAAGCGGCCGTCGGCAATGCCGAAGAGCCGGTGCTGCGGGTCAGCGTGGGCGAGGAGATGCGGCGGGCGCGCCAGGTCCATGCCCAGGCCAACAAGGTGGTCCGCGACATGATGCACGACGTGCGTCTTGGCAAGGCGGTGTCCCTCGACAACGTCGAGCCGGTGGTCGAGGCGGTCACCGACTCGATCCTGCGCAACAGCAATGCGCTGCTCGGCCTGATCGGCATCAAGAACAAGGACGACTACACCTTCCAGCATTCGGTCAGCGTGTGCACGCTGATGATCACCTTCGGTCGCGCGTTCGGGCTCGAGGGGGAAATCCTGCGCCAGGCCGGGATCGGCGGCCTGCTCCATGACATCGGCAAGATGAAGGTGCCCGATGCGGTCCTGAACAAGGCCGGTCGCCTCACGGACGAGGAGTTCGTGCTGATCAAGCAGCACCCGGGCGACGGGCACGAGATCCTGCTCGGCACCGGCGGCGTCGGCGACATCCCGCTCGACATCACCCGCCACCACCACGAGCGGCTCGACGGGGCCGGCTATCCCGACCGGCTCCAGGGCGACCAGATCAGCGACATGGCGCGGATGGCGGCGATCGTCGACGTCTATGACGCGATCACCGCCGAACGGTGCTACCACAAGGCCATGCCCGCCACCGAGGCCCTGCGCAAGATGTGGGAGTGGAGCAAGGACCACTTCGACCAGAAGCTGCTGTCGGCCTTCATGCGCTGTGTCGGCATCTATCCGGTCGGCAGCCTGGTGCGCCTCGAGTCCGACCGCCTCGGCGTCGTCATCGCCCAGTCGCCGACAGACTCCATGAAGCCGACGGTGCGGGTGTTCTTCAATGCGCGTTCCAATGCCTACATCAAGGCGGAGGTGCTCGACATGAGCTCGCCGCGCTGCGGCGACCGGATCGTGTCGGACGAGTCGCCGGCGCGCTGGCGTGTGGATACCGCGCGTTTCCTCGACATGGAGAGTGCGTGAGGTCCGCCGCGCCGTGCTGAGGCGTTCGCGCGCCACGCCGTTGGCCGGCCGCATTGGCTGGCCGGTGTGGCTGGTGCTGCTGGCGGGCCTGCTGGTCACCTCACTGGTGGCGCGGCAGCAGGCGATCACCCAGGATGCCCGCGACCAGCGCCTGGTGGGCGAGGCGGCGAGCGTCCGCCTCGGGCGCCTCGACGGCTTCAACGACCACATCGAGGTGGATCTTCGTGGCCTGGCAGCCTTCCTCGCCGCGGGCGGCGGGCGCAGCCTGTCGACCTTCGAGGGGTATGCCCGCCGTCCCCTGGCCGACCGCCGCTGGCAGCGCATCGTTGGCTGGTATCGCACCCGCGGCGACGAGATGCGGCTGTGTTCGGACGAGGCACAGTGCCGGAGTCACGCGATGGAGACCCGTCTCGCCAGCGATGCCCACGACTGGGCGCGAGCGCTGGCGGCTCGCGTCGACCGGCCGGTGGCGACCCCGATCTTCGCCGGGCCGGACGGTGAGCAACTGGTGGCGATCTACCAGCCGGTTTTCGATCTGCGCGTCCCCGACCGGATGGCCAATCGCCCAGGCCGCGTGATGGGGCACGCCTACACGGTCGTGGACGTGGCGGTGCTGCTGGACGATGTTTTCGGCGAGGAGGACGAGGACTTCCTCGTGGCGCGCATCGAGGACAGCCAACCCGCCGGTGAGCCGGCCCGGCTGTCCTGGCCGCGCGCGATGCCGGCCGGTCTGGACGAGCGCTACGCGCTTCGCCGCGTGGCGACCTTCGTCTCCCGCGACTGGCAGATCGATTTCATTCCCCGCGACGGCTTCGCCCGTCGCAGCGCCGCGGCACAGCTGGCCCCCGGGTTCGCGCTGCTGGCTACGGCCCTGCTGGCGGCGCTGACCGCACTGGTCAGCCAGCGCCAGCGACGCATCGAGGAGCTCGCAGCGGCGCGGGCGGAGGCCCTGGCGGACAGCGAGGAGCGCTTCTCCGCTACCTTCGAGCAGGCAGCGGTCGGCATGTCCCTGATCGGCCTCGACGGGCGCTGGCTGCGTGTGAATGCCAGGCTGGCGAGCCTCCTCGGCGAGCCTCCGAGCGTTCTCGTGGGGCGCTCTTACCACGAGTTCACACCGGGTGGTCTGGTCGCGCGGGACGACGAGGCACGCCGCGCCATGACGGCCGGCGAGATCAGCGTATACGACGTGGAGAAGCGCTACCGCCGCGCCAACGGCGAACTGATCTGGGTGCGCCTGATGGTTGGCCCGGTCCGGGCCGCCGATGGCCACCTCCGGTGTTTCTGGTCCGTCGTCGAGGACATCTCCGAGCGCAAGCGGGCCGAGGCGGCGGCCCAGGAAGCGAACCTGCGCTGGCAGTTTGCCCTCGAGAGCGCCGGCCATGGGGTGTGGGACTGGGACATCACCCACGATCGCCTGCGGCTGGCCGACACCGGCCCGACATCCGACCCTCAGCAGCGACAGGAGACGATCGAGACGCGCTGGCAGACCATCGTTCATCCGCAAGACCTGCCGATGGTCCTGGCGCGCCTGGATGCCCACACCGAGGGGCGCAGTGAGCTGTTCGTCAGCGAGCACCGGATCCGCTGTCAGGACGGACGGGACCGTTGGGTCATCGGCCGTGGCAAGGTCATGCTGCGGGATGCGGCAGGTCGGGCCTGCCGGATGATCGGCACCCACACCGACATCACCCGCCTGCGTCGGATGCAGATGCAGGAGCAGACCCGCTCGCGGTTGCTCGAGGCCCTCTCCCGGGGGTGTTCACTCGCTGACGGGATGCGCCTGATGATCAGCGAGGTCGAAGGTCTCAACCCGGAGTGGCGGTGCATGGTGGTGCTGCTCGACCGGACAGCAGAGTGCCCCCGCACGATCGCTGGCGGCGGGCTGTCCGAGACCTTCGTCGCGGCCTTCGCGAGCGAGGCCAGCCGGGAGGCGCTCGGCGAGTTTGGCGCAGCGGTTTCCCGTGGAGCGCGGTGTCTGGTCGGCGATGTTGCCACGCATGCCGACAGCGCCGGTCTGCGCACGCTGGCCGAGGGGTGCCGCGTGGCGGCGTGCTGGACGGAGCCGATCTTCGGGACGGCGGGGCGGGTACTGGGCGCCTTCACCGTGGCACTTGCCGGCATGTTGATGCCGGACGACGATGACATCGCCCAGCTGGAGGGCGCGGCCCAGCTGACTTCCTTGCTGGTGGAGCGCCTGTCCGCGCAGCAGCGGCTCGACGCGGCGCAAGGCCTGCTGGGCTCGATCGCGGCCTTGCAGCGCGGTTTCATCGGCAGCCGCGATCCAGCCGCAACCTATCAGGCCCTGGTCGCCCTGGCCTGCGAGCACATGCGCTGCCCGGACGGGCTGCTGCTGCGGGTCGACGGCCGCGGCCGGGTGCACCCGCTGGCCTCCGTTGGCGACGCCGAGGCCGCCGCCTGGCGCGATGGCGCACGGCTGCGCGAAGCCGTCGGGCTGTGCATTGGCCATCTGTCGGCCGAAGAACCCCGGCTCGCCGCAACGCGGGTTGGCGAAGTTGGCGAACTGGTGCTCTGCCTCAGTGGCGCGAGCGAGGCGCCGGAGCCCGACTGGCGGCGTGCGCTGGCGCCGGTGCTGGCAACCGGCGCCGCCGTGGCGCTGGGGGAGCAACTGCTCGAGCGCGAGGTGCGTGCCCGCGAGGCGCTGGCCGAGAGTCATTCCCGCTTCGAGCAGATGGCCGGCATGGCGCAGGTGATGATCTGGGAATTCGATGCCGACGGCACGATCTCGTACGTGAATTCGGCGCTGGAGCAGGTGCTGGGCTATACGCCGGACGAGGTCGTCGGCCGCGTGCGCTACGTGCAGCGGCACCCGCCCGAGGGGCGTGAGGATTTCGAACGGGAGGTGGCCGCGATCATCGAGCGACGAGAGCCCTTGCGTGATTTCCTGTCTCCGGCGCTGCACCGGGACGGCCACCGCGTCTGGCTGTCCACCAACGCCGTGCCGCGCTTCGACGCCAGCGGCGGCTTCCTCGGTTACCGCGGGGCCGACATCGACATCACCGCGCACCGGGAGGCGGAAGCGGTGATGCGGGCCTACAACGCCCGCCTCGAGCGGGATGTGCAGGCCCGTACGGAAGAACTCGAGCGGGCGAGGGGAGAGGCCGAAGCGGCCAACCTGGCCAAGTCGGCTTTCCTCGCCAACATGAGCCACGAGATGCGCACGCCCATGAACGCCATCATCGGACTCACCGGCCTGTGCCTGAAGACCGCGCTGGACGAACGCCAGGCGGGCTACCTGCAGAGCGTCAGGCACTCGGCCGAAGGGCTGCTGGCGATCATCGACGATGTCCTCGACAGCGCCAAGATCGAGGCGGGCAGTCTGCAACTCGAGGAAGAGGGCTTCTCCCTGAGGGCGCTGATCGCATCCGTGAGCGAGGTCGCGGCGCAGTCGGCGCACCGGAAGGATCTGGCCCTTGCGGTCAGCGTCGATCCCGCCCTGCCGGATGCCTTCATCGGGGATCGGCTGCGGATCGGGCAGGTGCTGCACAATCTCACGTCCAATGCCGTCAAGTTCACCGAACGGGGACGCGTCGAGCTCACGGTGCGCGGCTTTGGCGGCGACGACGATGCCTGCCGGGTCGGCTTCGAGGTGCGTGACAGTGGCATCGGCATGACCGCCGACGTGCTGGACCGGCTGTTCCGCCCCTTCGAGCAGGCCGACGCCAGCTCGACCCGTGCCCACGGCGGCACCGGACTCGGCCTGTCGATCAGCGCCCGGCTGGTGGCCTGCATGGGCGGCGAACTGCAGGTGCAAAGCGAGGCGGGACAGGGCAGCCGCTTCTGGTTCGCGCTCGAGCTGCCGCGCGCCGACGGGCTGCTCCCGGCGGCACTGCCCGACGATGGCGGTGTGGCCCGCGCCGGACTCGCCGGCCGGCGCATTCTGGTCGTGGAGGACAATCCGCTCAATCAGCTCGTGGTCGAGGAATTGCTCGAAGACTGGGGCGTCGAGTGGCGCCTGGCGGAGAACGGCCGACAGGCCCTCGACCGGCTCGACGGTATCGAGCTGGTGTTGATGGACATCCAGATGCCGGTGATGGACGGCATCGAGGCAAGCCGGCGCATCCGCGCCATGGCGGACCACCAGAACCTGCCGATCATCGCCGTGACCGCCCATGCGCTGCCCGACGAGCGCCGTCGCTGCATCGAGGCCGGCATGTGTGATGTGGTGACCAAGCCCGTCGATCCGGCCCGGCTCGCCGCCGCGATCGCACGACAGCTCCTGCCCGAGCCGGCGCAAGATGTCGCCATGCCGCTCCCGGAGCGCGGCGAGGCGAGCCGCGTCGCCGCGGCGCCCCAGCCGGAGCCCGCCGAGGCGGCGCGGGCGACCTGCGCGGTGCTCGACTATGGCGTCGGCCTGCACTTCTGTGGCAAGAAGCCCGGGTTCTACCTGAAGATGCTGGGTCGCTTCCGCGACAACGCGAGGCGCCAGGTGGACGACCTGAAGGCCCTGGCGGAAGACGATCCGTGCAGCGAGGACAGTGTGCGCTGCGCCCATACCCTCAAGGGCATGGCGGCTACGGTCGGGGCATTGCCCCTGCGCGAGGCGGCACTGACGCTGGAAACGCGGCTGCGCAACGCCTGTCGCGAGGTCGACGACGAGGTCGCAGAGGTGGTCACCTCCCTGGAAGCGACCCTGACCGAGATCGATGCGCTCGAAGCTCAGCCAGACCGGCTCGACGGCGTTCAGGCGGTCGCGCCGGACTTCTGAGACGGACTCCGGTGGGTGACCCATTCAACCAGATGGAAGCGACCCGGGCGCAGGTGCCAGAGCGTGTAGTCGGCGCTGCCGGAGCCATCAAGCTGGAAGGTATCGTGATCCACCAGCGGCAGCTCGCCGCCTGACCAGAACCGCGCCAGAATGGCCTCGAGGGATCCTTCCGCGCAGGCGTGGTCGGGTGCGTCGGCGCGGGGCGGCCGATCGGTCGAGACCACATCGTGGAAGCTGGCCCAGTCCCGCTCGCCGAGGCGTGTGCGCAACGGGGCGTGCCAGCGTTCGGCGGCCTCCGGCGCGACCTGCCCCAGCACGTTGCAGAACAGGATCGCGCAGTCGTCCGGCAGTGCGTTCAGCGTCTCCAGCGGATGCGCGCCGCCCAGGACATCCTCGCTCGAGAAGTGCAGCCGGCTGGCGGACAGGCGCCGGGCCAGCCACCTGCGCGCGAACGGGTCCGGCTCGAACACCGTCACCCGGTCGAAGCGCGCGAACCAGGCCGGTGGCAAGGTGTGGCCGGCGCTCGGGCCGACCAGCGCGAGTTCGCGACCCGGCGGTGCCCACGCCTCGAGCCAGCGGGCCACCTGGGCCCGGAACGGGCGCCAGGCGCCGTTCCGGTGACGCAGGGCGCGCAGGTGGTAGCGCAGGCCGCCCGCGTCTGACAGCCAGGCCGGGGCGAAGGCGGTTTGGGGGCGCGAAGGGGTATTCACCCCGCCAGCGTCGACGGCCCCCCCGCGGATGTCAATGGGGCGCCGGGCGTTGCGACGGGCGCGGGCTCAGAGGTACAGGCCGACGACCGCCTTGCAGTGCCCGGCCTCGAGGATCGGGATCGCCAGCATGGCGGCCATGCCCACGGCGGCCGCGGCGCGGCCGTTGGGCGAACTGTCGTCGGCCAGGCGTTCCGTGACGGCCGGAATGCCCGAGAACCAGGCGCGGCCCAGGCAACCCTGGCGGGATTCGATCCGGCATCCGTCCAGCGTCGCGGCCAGGACCGGGTCCCGATCGCAGTGGCCGGCGAGGAACAGCAGCCGATCCAGGCGCGCATCCGGCGTCCAGATTTCGAACCGACGGGCGATTGGCGTGCCGAGGGCCGACAGAAAAACGGTGACGTAGCTGTGACCGGACCGGTGGGACGAGGGGAGGCCGAGGCCCGTGCACAGGCCGGCGTGCAGCGCTTCGTCCCGCCGCAGGAAGCGGCGGTTGTGGCCGAGGTCCGGGATGACGACCGGCATGCCACTGTCCCAGACGATGCCGGGCAGACCTTCGCCGCGGGGGAAGTGGGAGTGGCGGGCGGAGAACTCGAACCCGTCCAGCTCGCCGTAATAGCCGTCATCGAGGGCCAGTTCGGGGCGCTGGGCCTCGTCGTTGTGCCAGACCTCGACGGCGCCGATCGATTCCGCATCCTGACCGCAGAACATCACCAGGACCGCGGTCAGGTGGTCGCCGGCGAAGAGCGGCAGCGCAATGCCGCAGGTCAGACCCGCGTCGCGGGCCAGTTCGCCCCGCCGGAACCAGCCGGTCTGGAGGTTCTTGAGCAGGATCGGGTGCCGTGCCGCCCAGGCCCTGCCGGGCAGGCCCTCGTCGTAGCCGAACACCATCGCCTCGCTGCCACTGCGAAAGCGCTGGTGCGGGCCGTACAGGCCCGAGTGAAACACGAGGGCATCGTGGCTGGCATTGGGCACCCAGACTTCGGTGACCTGAATGAACGTCTTCATGGGGAGCTCCGGAAGGGGTCGCGGCCTCTGTATTCAAGAATCGTTCCGACAGCGATGCGCTGCCCATCCCGCGGCAATGGGCGTTTCGGGGCCGCCTCGAGACGTCGCGGTGGCGCGAAGTCGGTGCATTGCGCTGCCCGGTCGCCCTCTTTCAGTGCCCGCCGGAAGGCTGTCGTCCTCCCACGATTGGTGCGGGGCGGAGTGGGGACGCAGCGGCCCCTCGGGGAAGAAACCCCTGCCGACAAAGCGGTTTGAGTCCGATCCGGGTGCTGCTGAGGGTGGTTTTGGTGCGCCGCGGCATCCTTGGCACAGGCGTTGCTAGAGAGTGTCCAGGCACTGCACGGCGCCTGCGGCCAAAGGCGGTCGCAAGGCGCCATGTCAAGACAACGAGGTCCAGAAGGGGCCGAACAGGACAACGACGTCCACCCAGCGCGTTCCTTGGAGCGGGCAGGTGGGCGTTTTGTTTTGGGCGGTCGCCAAGAGAGATTGCTGTTACTGAATGGAGTCCCTGCAGATGAAACTCGCATGCACCCCCCTCGCCACCCTGTCGCGCCTCGTGCGCGGCACGTTCCTGGCATCCGCGCTCATCGCCGGCACCTCGGCCATGGCCCTGGAAGATCCGGAGAAGCCGGACCTCAAGTTCGGCTTCATCAAGCTCACCGACATGGCGCCGCTGGCCATCGCCTATGAAAAAGGCTACTTCGAGGAAGAGGGGCTGTACGTCACCCTCGAGGCCCAGGCCAACTGGAAGGTGCTGCTCGACCGGGTCATCTCCGGCGAACTGGACGGCGCCCACATGCTGGCCGGCCAGCCCCTCGGCGCGACGATCGGCTACGGCACCAAGGCCGACGTGATCACCGCCTTCTCGATGGACCTCAACGGCAACGGCATCACCGTCTCCAACGAGGTCATGGAGAAGCTCAAGACCAAGCTGCCCAAGCAGCCGGACGGCAAGCCGGTGCACCCGATCAAGGCCGACTACCTGAAGGAAGTGGTGGACGACTACAAGAAGGAGGGCAAGCCCTTCAAGATGGGCATGGTCTTCCCGGTGTCGACCCACAACTACGAGCTGCGCTACTGGCTCGCCTCGGGCGGCATGAACCCGGGCTACTACGCCCCCCACAAGGGCGACACGGCAGGCACCATCAGCGCCGACGTGCTGCTCTCGGTGACGCCGCCGCCGCAGATGCCGGCGACGATGGAAGCCGGCACGATCTACGGCTACTGCGTCGGTGAGCCGTGGAACCAGCAGGCGGTCTTCAAG
>JAGRGD010000088.1 GCA_020445665.1 Rhodocyclaceae bacterium | reverse complement strand
GAAGCCGGCGGGCTGTGCAAAGCCCGCAGTGGACCGCCACCCTTGCCTTCCTCCCGCGCCTTGTGGCACAGGCTCAAAGTCTCAACGCGATCCGCCATACAAATGTCCACAGACCCTAGCCGCAGGGCGTCAGCCACGCCGCGTGGGCCGGGTCGCGACCCTCGACGCAGGCGAAGTAGCTCTGCTGCAGGGCCCGCGTCACCGGGCCGGGGCGGCCGTCGCGCACCGGGCGACGGTCGATCTCGACCACCGGTGTCACCTCGGCGGCGGTGCCGGTGAAGAACACCTCGTCGGCCACGTACAGCTCGTCCCGTGTGATCCGCTTCGACACCACCGGGTAGCCGGCCTCCTGCGCGAGGGCGAGGATCGTCTGGCGGGTGATGCCGTCCAGCGACGAGGTGATCTCCGGCTCGTAGATCGTGCCCCGGCGCACGACGAAGACGTTCTCGCCCGGCCCCTCGGCGACGAAGCCGTCGGTGTCGAGGAGCAGGGCCTCGTCGTAGCCCTCGGCCCGCACCTCGCGACAGGCGAGGATCGAGTTGGTGTAAGTGGACACCGACTTGGCGCGGCACATCTGCACATTCACATGATGCCGCGCAAAACTCGCCACCTTGACCCGGATGCCCCTGTCGAGGCCGTCCTTGCCCAGATAGGCACCCCATTCCCAGGCCGAGATCGAGACGTGGGTGGCCGCGCCCTGCGGGTCCACCCCGGCCTTCTCGGCACCGAGGAACACCAGCGGACGAATGTAGGCCTGGCCCAGGCCATTGCGGCGCACCGCGTCGCAGCAGGCCGCCGACACGGTCGCCTCGTCGAAAGGCATCGGCAGGCCGAGGATGCGTGCCGAGTCGAACAGCCGCTCGATGTGCGCCTCGAGCCGGAAGATGGCCGGGCCCTGTGGCGTCGGATAGGCGCGGATGCCCTCGAAGCAGCCCAGCCCGTAGTGCAGGGTGTGGGTCATCACGTGCACCCGGGCGTCGCGCCAGGGCAGCCATTCGCCGTCGAGCCAGATCCAGCCGTCGCGGTCTTCCATGGACATGGTGTCCTCCTGTGTCGGTATCGATGATGGGAAGGGCGCGCGATTGGCGAACCGGCCCCGCGCGGGATGGCGCCGGGGGAGGGTGGTCCGGCGAGCCCCGCAGGGCGTGCAAGGGATGGCCTCAGCGTGAGGCCGGGCCGAACGGTCGACAAACGAATCCGCCGCGCTTATGAGTGAATCCTGTTCACTCATAAGCGCGGCGGTCGCGACGCGGGGGTGCGGCTGATAGAGTAGGCGGACGACATGCCGGAGGAGAGCGATGCCTTGCCTGCTTGCCCTGGACCAGGGCACCACCAGTTCCCGCGCGATGGTCTTCGATGCGTCGTCGCGGGTCGTCGCGGTCGCCCAGAAGCCGTTCGAGCAGCACTTTCCCCGCTCCGGCTGGGTCGAGCACGATGCCCTCGAGATCTGGCAGACCCAGCTCGACTGTGCCCGCGAGGCCCTGGCGAAGGCCGGCGTGCCCCCCGGCGAGGTGGCGGCGATCGGCATCGCTAACCAGCGCGAGACGACCATCCTGTGGGAGCGCGCCAGCGGCCGGCCGGTCGGCCCGGCGATCGTCTGGCAGGACCGCCGCACCGCCGGCCTGTGCGATCGCCTGCGGGCCCAGGGGAGGGCCACCGACATTCGGGCCCGGACCGGCCTCGAGCTGGATGCCTACTTTTCGGCGACCAAGCTCGCCTGGCTGCTCGACAACACACCGGGGGCGCGGGAGCGGGCCAATGCCGTCGAGCTGGCCTTCGGCACCGTCGACAGCTGGCTGATCTGGCAGCTCACCGGCGGGCGCCGCCACGTCACGGACCCGGGCAACGCGGCGCGGACCATGCTGTTCGACATCCACCGCCAGGTCTGGGACGACACGCTGCTGGCCCTGTTCGACATCCCGCCCAGCCTGATGCCCGAGGTGGTGGATTCGAGCGGCGTGTGCGGCGAGACCGAGGCGACACTGCTCGGTGCCGCGATTCCCATCGCCGGCATCGGCGGCGACCAGCAGGCCGCCACCTTCGGCCAGGCCTGCTTTGCGCCGGGCATGGCCAAGAACACCTACGGCACCGGCTGCTTCCTGGTCCTCAACACCGGAAAGCCGGTGGACTCGAGCCAGCGCCTGCTGACCACCATCGGCTGGCGCCGTGGCGGGCACACCGAGTACATGCTCGAAGGCAGCGTCTTCGTCGCCGGTGCGGTCGTCCAGTGGTTGCGCGACGGGCTCGGCATCATCCGCGACTCGGCCGAGGTGGAAGCCCTCGCGGCCAGCGTGCCGGACAATGGTGGTGCGGTCCTGGTGCCGGCCTTCACCGGCCTCGGTGCGCCCTGGTGGGATGCGCGCGCCCGCGGCGCGCTGGTGGGACTGAGCCGCGGCAGCACGGCGGCCCACATCGCCCGTGCCGCGCTCGAATCGATCGCCCTGCAGACCGTCGATCTGGTGGATGCGATGAACCGGGACAGCGAGGCGCCGATCTCCGAGCTGCGGGTGGACGGCGGCGCCGCCCGCAACGACCTGCTGATGCAAATCCAGGCCGACCTGCTCGGCGTGCCGGTGGTGCGCCCGTTGCAGACCGAGACCACGGCCCTCGGTGCGGCCTATCTGGCCGGCCTGGCCGTGGGGGTCTGGCAGGGCGAGGACGAACTCGCGGCCCACTGGGGCGTGGACCGGCGCTTCGAGCCCCAGGCCGACGAGGACTGGCGGCGCGGCATGCTCGCGCGCTGGCACCGGGCCGTCGAGCGGGCCCGCCACTGGGAAGAGGATTGAGCCCGTGAGCAGCCGGCAAGAGGCCTTCGAGCGGCTGCGCGCCGCCTGTGATTCGGGCCAGCGCTGGGACGTGGTGGTGGTCGGCGGCGGTGCGACGGGCCTGGGCTGCGCGGTCGATGCCGCCTCGCGGGGCTACACCACGCTGCTCGTGGAGGCCCATGACTTCGCCAAGGGCACCAGTTCCCGTGCCACCAAGCTGATCCATGGTGGCGTGCGCTATCTGGCCCAGGGCAACCTGGCCCTGGTGCGCGAGGCGCTGGCCGAGCGGGCGGTGCTGCTGGCCAACGCGCCCCATCTGGTACGCCCCCTGCGCTTCGTCGTGCCGACCTACCACTGGCATCAGGTGCCGATGCTCGGCGCCGGGCTCGGCTTCTATGACCTGCTGGCTGGGCGCCACAGCCTCGGTCGCAGTCGTCTGCTGGGCCGCGGCGCGACCCGCGAGGCGCTGCCGGGCATCCGCGAGGCCGGACTGCATGGCGGCATCGCCTACTGGGATGCCCAGTTCGACGATGCCGCGCTGGCGGTGGCGCTGGCGCGCACGATCAGCGACCTCGGTTCGCTGGCCATCAACTACTGCCGGGTCGAGGGCCTGGCCAAGCAGGGCGGGCAGGTGGTCGGCATCGAAGCGCGCGATGCAATCAATGGCGAAGGCTTTTCCATCGCCGCCCGCAGCGTGATCAACGCCACCGGCGTGTGGGCCGACGAACTGCGCGGCCTCGACCAGCCCGGTCGGCGCGCCATCATCCGGCCGAGCCAGGGCGTGCACCTGGTGGTCGACGCCGACTTCCTGGCCGGCGACGACGCCCTGCTGGTGCCCGAGACCGACGATGGCCGCGTTCTCTTCGTGATCCCCTGGTACGGCAAGCTGGTGATCGGCACGACCGACACCCCGCGGGACGATCTGCCACTGGAGCCCCGCGCGCTGGAGAGCGAGATCGACTTCATCCTCGACACCGCGGGACGCTACCTGACCCGCGCGCCGGGCCGCGGCGACGTGCGCAGTGTCTTCGCCGGCCTGCGTCCCCTGGTCGGCGGCGACGGGGGCGAGCAGACCGCCCGCCTGTCCCGCGAGCATCGGGTCGATGTCTCCGACAGCGGACTGGTGACGATCACCGGCGGCAAGTGGACCACCTACCGCCAGATGGCCATCGACGCGGTCGATGTGGCGGCCGCGCGAGCCGGGCTGCCGCGTCGGCCGTCAGCGACCCTTCGGCGCCGCCTGCATGGCGCGGATTCGGGGGATGCCCGCCGGCAGCTGGCCCGTGTACAGGCGCCGCCGGACGACGAGGCTGTTCGCCATGCGGTCGGGGAATCGCTGGCCTGTACCGTCGAGGATGTCCTCGCCAGGCGTCATCGGACGCTCTTCCTGGATGCCGGTCAGGCCATCGACGAGGCGCCACGGGTGGCGCGGGTCATGGCCGAGGCGCTGGGCAGGCCCGCCGCATGGGTCGATGAGCAGATCGCTGCGTTTTCCGAGATCGCGGCCGCCTACCGGGTGGACGGGGGGTCAGCGGGCCTGGGCCTGTAGCCAGCGTACCAGGGCACGCACTTCCGGGCGCTCCAGATTGTCGCGGCTGGCAATGGCGTAGTAGGCCATGTCCGAGGCCCTGATGCCGAAGGGCTCCACCAGCGTCCCGGCTGCCAGGTAGGGCAGCGCGAGGCTGCCGAGGATCAGCGCTGCGCCGGTGCCGGCCGCTGCCGCCTCGAGCAGCATCATCGCATCGTCGAAGAGGGGACCGCTGGCAGCGGGGGGATCGCCGACGCCCGCCGCGATGAACCACCGCGTCCAGTCGAGCAGGGGGTGGCGCAGCAGCGTGGCATGGCGCAGGTCCTCCGGCGTGGCAAGGGCGGCGCCGCGGCACCGGTAGTCCGGGCTACAGACCACCACCAGTGCCTCTTCGCGCAACTTGCGCGCGGTCAGTCCCGGCCACGGCGGGCGGCCGTAGCGGATCCCCACGTCTGCCTCGCCGCGGCTCACGGGCTCGAGACTGGTGGCGGTGGACAACTGCAGATCGATACCCGGCTGGGCCGCACGGAAGCGCGGCAGCTGGGGTGCCAGCCACTTGGCGCCGAGCGCGGGTGCCACCGAAATGCGCAGGGTCGCCCGGCTCAGGTTGCCCAACTCCCGGGTCGCCGTGTCGATCCGGTCGAAGGCGTGGCGGACGGCGTCGAGATAGCGACGACCCTCGTCCGTGAGGGTGACACTGCGTGGTCGCCGGACGAACAGGCTGGTCTCCAGCCAGGCTTCGAGTGCCTTGATGCGGTGGCTGATGGCCGACGGCGTCAGATGAAGCTCCTCGGCTGCGCGCAGGAAGCTGCCAAGCCGGCCGGCGGCTTCGAAGGCGATCAGGGCGGGCAGGGGAGGCAGGCGGCGCATGGTCCTGCGATGTGGGGAGATGCCTGCATGATAGCGCCGAGCGCCGCTCGGCTATCATGCAGGCGTGTGGATGGTGTGAACACAACTTACATGCGAAGCCCCGGAAAACTGCCCCCGCTGCCCGCCCTGCGGACCTTCGAGGCGGCAGCGCGCCACCTCAATCTGACCCGCGCTGCGGCAGAGCTGCATGTCACCCACAGCGCGGTCAGCCACCAGGTTCGCAGCCTCGAGCGCCAACTCGGCTTCGATCTTTTTATCCGGGAGCGGGGTCGGCTGCAACTGACCCCGGCGGGCGAGGCCTGCGTGCCGCAGCCAACGACGCGTTGTGCCGCCTTGCCGACGCGCTTGCCTCCCTGCAGCGCGACCTGCGCACGGACCGCCTCTGCGTCAGCGTCCTGCCGTCGTTCGGAAGTCGCTGGCTCGGGCCGAGAATCGGCCGATTCATCGAAGCCCATCCCGGCTGCGAAATCGCGGTTCAGTCCACCGCCTTGCGGGCCGATCTGCTCCATGACGGGGTCGACGTCGCGGTACGCTGGGGCTTCGGGCGCTATCCCGGCCTGCGCGGCGAGCTGCTGATGGACGAGGTCCTGTTTCCGGTGGCAGCCCCGGCCCTGCTCGGTGAGCGGGGCGTGCCATCAGTACCCGTGTCCCTGAAGGGCTGGCCGATGCTGCGATCGCGTGGCGAGGAGTGGTTGCCCTGGTTCCGGGCAGCGGGCCTCGACTGGCCCGAACCGGAGCGGGGAATCGTCTTCGATGACTCGGCGCTGGCGATTCAGGCCGCGATCGACGGCCACGGGGTGCTGCTGGCGCGGGGGAGCCTCGCCCACGATGCGCTGCGCTCGGGCCAGTTGCGGCGGCTCTTCGAGATCGATGTCCCGCTGCACTATCACCCCGGCCAGGATGTGGATCCGTCCCTCGGAGCAGATGCCAGCGGGCAGCCCCGCCGATGGTCCTACTGGATCGTGACACCCGCACACCGGCCTCTGGCGCCCTTGACTCGTGCGTTCATCGCCTGGCTGCATGCAGAAGTGCGCGCCATGGTCGGTGGCATGTGAACAGAATTGACAGCGCTGCGAGATAGTCTCGCTGGTGCCGGTGCGTTCTGGCACGGCACACTGTCGCCAGACAATCACGGAGACAGCCATGCAACTGGCGCAGTTGAACGTCGGGCGTCTGGTCGCCCCCATCGACGCCCCCGAGGTGTCGGGCTTTGCCAGCCAGCTGGACGCGATCAACGCGCTGGCCGAGGGGGCGCCGGGTTTCGTCTGGCGTTTCGTCGGCGATACCCGGGCGGGAGAGACCGCCGTTGGCGGAGACGCTCGCCTGATCTACAACCTGTCGGTGTGGCAGGACATCGAGTCGCTCTTCGCCTTCACCTATCGCAGCGCGCATCGGGCGCCGCTGGCCAGCCGGCGGCAATGGTTCGAGCGGCGCGAGGGGCCCCATCTGGTGCTCTGGTGGGTGCCGGACGGACATCGGCCCGCGCTGGACGAGGCCCTCGACCGGCTCGCCCGACTGACCCGGGACGGCGCGGTGCCGGAGGCCTTCGATTTCCGGACGGCTTTCGACGGACGCGGCCGCGCGCTGGCGGCCAGGGCGACCACGCAACCCGCGTGAGCCGTCAGGGGCGCAGGCGCGTGCGGGCCGCGACGTAGCGCCCGGCTTCGTCGAGCAGCCACTGGCGCAGTGACTCGAACTTGCGACGCCCCTCGCTGCGGGATGGCCAGACCAGCCAGTAGGGGCTGGGGTAGGGCACGATCACATCGGTCAATGCCACGAGTCGCCCATCGCAGAGGGCGTCGAAGGCGATCGATTCCCGCATCAGTGCGACGCCGTGCCCCTGTCGGGTGGCCTCGATCAACAGGTTGGAATCGTTGAAGTGCATGCCGACCGGGTCGCGCTCGCCGAGTCCGGCCGCGACCATCCACGGGCGCCAGTTTTCCACCGAGGTCAGGCAGGGGGCGTCGATGAGTTGTGCCGGCGTGCTGGGGAGCTTGCCCTGGTTGAAATGGGGGGCGCAGACGGGCAGCAGGCGGTCGCGGAACAGTTCCTGGCTGTGCAGGCCTTCCCAGCCGCCGGGACCCATGCGGATCGCCGCGTCGACGCCGTCGGCCTCGAGGTCGATCAGGGCGAGGGTCGCGCGGAGGTCGAGCGCGAGTCCGGGATGCGCCTGCCGCAGCCGCGGCAACCGGGCAACCAGCCAATGGGCGCCAAAGGAAGGCATGGTGGCAACGACCAGTTCGTCATCCCGTCGCTGGCTCTGAAGGCGCTCGGTCGCACGGGCCAGGTCGGCGAGGCCGTGGCGCACCTGGAGCGCGTAGATGCGGCCGCTGTCGGTCGGCGCCAGGCGTCGGCCGCGGCGCTCGAAGAGGGCCTGCCCCAGCAGGTGCTCCAGCGATTTGATCTGGTGGCTGACGGCGCCGTGGGTCAGGTTCAGTTCGCTGGCTGCGGCGCCGACGCTGCCGAGTCGCACCGTGGCCTCGAAGGCCCTGAGCGCGGGGAGTGGTGGGGTTTTCATCGGTTAGTAAAATTCACCAAACCAGGCAGGAAATCTCGATTATCGGGCCAAATGCCCTCGTGTAAAGTGAAGACGTGGGTGTCGCTGGACCGGATTTCACAAGCATGGGGCGGGTCAGCGAGCCGCCTCCCCATTGTCAGCCCGCCTGGGTTTCCCACCGGGCATAGCCCTTGAGAGAAAGGATTCAGCCATGTACGCCCTTTACTTCGGCAATATGAATTATTCCTCGTGGTCCTTGCGGCCATGGCTCCTGCTGCGGCATTTCGAGATTCCCTTTGAGGCCCATCGGGTCAGCGTGTGCGGCCGCGGACCCAACGACGACCATCGCCCCTATTCACCCAATGGCCTGGTGCCGTGCCTGCACGTCGATGGGTTTCCGGTCTTCGATACCCTGGCTATTGCGGAATTCCTGGCCGAGCGTCACCCCGGCCTGTGGCCGGCCGACTGGAAGGCGAGAGCGCGGGCCCGTTCGGTCGCGGCGGAAATGCACTCGGGTTTTGGCGCACTGCGCGGCGCGATGCCGATGAACGTCCGCATGAAGTGCAAAGGCGTCATGCCTGCGCCGGCGGTGGCTGAAGACATCACGCGGATCGCGGCCATCTGGACCGAGGCGCGGGAGGTATTTGCCACCGATGCGGAGCCCTGGTTGTTTGGAGCCTTCAGTGTGGCCGACGCGATGTTCGCACCGGTGGTGTGGCGATTTGCGACCTACAACGTGGACCTGCCACCGGTCGCGGCCGCCTACCGGGATGCGATGCTGGCGCACCCGGCCATGCGCGAGTGGGAGCGCGGTGCGCAGGCAGAGCGCGAAGCCCTGCCGGCCTACGATGCGCTGGCTGCGGAGTTCGGGGGGCTTCGCGCGCCGGAGTGACAAAGTCGATGTCATCAGCCCTCAATTCGAACCGCATCGCACCGTTGTAATCCTCACATGGCCCGCGAGTGGCCAGGAGGAGACGCGGTAGTGAAGAGCGACCTGGAGTTGGGACCCCGCCCCTCAGGCAACGGGGGGGGGCGTGACCGATCAACGATTCGCCATCGACCTGATGAAGCATCTGGTCGTACCCACTTTCGTGCTGAATGCGGAAGGGCGGGTCATCATCTGGAATCGGGCGTGCGAGCGGCTGACGGGCGTGCGTGCGGATGAGGTGGTTGGCACGACCCGCCATCGGCTCGCCTTTTACGACAAGGACAGGCCGACCCTCGCCGACCTGATTGCGCAAGGGCGCACCGACGAGATCGAGGCCCTGTACGCAGGCTACGACGTGGCCTCGAACAGCGAGCATGGCTTCCATGCCGAGAACTGGTGCGTCATGCCCAGGGTCCGGACTCGACTCTACCTGCACATCGACGCCGGCCCGATCTTCACTTCCGACGGGCGCCTGCTCTCCGTTGTCGAAACCCTGCGCGACATGACGCTGCAGAAGGAGGCCCAGGAGGAACTTGAGCGGCTCGCCAGTCGGGATCCCCTGACCGGACTCGCCAACCGGCGGGCCTTCGACATCCACCTGGGCAGCGAATGGCGCCGGGGGCGCAACAGCGCCCATGAACTGTCGGTGCTGATGCTCGATGTGGACCGATTCAAGCAGTACAACGACCGCTATGGTCATCTCCAGGGGGATACCTGCCTGCGCAGTGTCGCCTCTGTTCTGGCGGGCGCGGCGGCGCGGACCGGGGATCTCGTTTCACGCTATGGGGGCGAGGAGTTCGTGCTGGTACTGCCGGGCACGACGAACCAGGGCGCGCGTGTGGTCGCCCAGCGCATCCTCGGCGCGGTGAGCGCCCTGCGCATTCCCCATGCGGACTCGCCCCACGACCAGGTGCTGACGGTCAGCATCGGGGTCGCGACCGGCGATCCGGGTGTGATCAGTCAGGAGGCGCTGATCGCCCGCGCGGACTCGGCCCTGTATCGGGCCAAGCACGCCGGCAGGAACTGCGTTGTGTGTGCCGATCGCGACGAGGAGCCGGGCGAGACCGGTGCCGCCTGAGCGCGCCGCTTAGCGCGAAAAAAAGAGGCCGCCCGTGGGCGGCCTCCTCGCTTGCGGCGTCCTCGCGATCGGGACGCGAGCGGGCGATCAGTGGAACTGCTCTTCTTCGGTCGAGCCGGTGAGGGCCTTGACGGAGGAGGAACCACCCTGGATCACGGTGGTGACGTCGTCGAAGTAGCCGGCGCCCACTTCCTGCTGGTGAGACACGAAGGTGTAGCCCTGCTCGCGTGCTGCGAACTCCGGCTCCTGCACCATCTCGACGTAGTGCTTCATGCCCTCGCCGCGGGCGTAGTTGTGGGCGAACTGGAAGGTGTTGTACCAGTTGACGTGGATACCGGCCAGGGTGATGAACTGGTACTTGTAGCCCATCGCCGAGAGCTCGTCCTGGAACTTGGCGATCGTCGCGTCGTCCAGGTTCTTCTTCCAGTTGAAGGACGGCGAGCAGTTGTAGGACAGCAGCTTGCCCGGGCAGGCGGCTT
>JAGRGD010000087.1 GCA_020445665.1 Rhodocyclaceae bacterium | reverse complement strand
ATTGTTGAGGTTACCCAGCGCCATGCGCGCCGCGTCCTCGCTGCCCAGTCGCTTGGCCAAGTCCGCCAGGGTTTGCATCGCGCAGGTGGTGAAGATGCCGCCCTCGGCGCCCTTGTTGAGGATCTCGATCAGCGGCTGGTTGATGACGTTGGAGACCTCATCGACGAAGAGCGCGATTCGCCGGTAGCCGCCCAGGTTGTAGCGCATGCCGGCGCGCGCGGCCTGGTCGGCCAACGCCAGGGCGCCGATGGCCGAGGCGACGGACGGATCGGGCAGGGAGTCCAGGCACATGTAGAGCACGTGGCCGGCGCGCTCGATTTTCTCGAAGTTCATGATGGGCCGGCTGTCATTCACATCGAAGGGATCGGGCGAAAGGCTGCGGCCGAGGTCGCCCGAAGTCAGCATCGACAGGATGGGCAGGAGGTTGGCTGTGATCTTCTGGTAATGCTCCCGGTTGTGGCGGAAGGTGCGCACCTGGGCGTCGATCACCTTGTTGCGCTGGTTCTGGGCGATGTGGTGCTCGTAGTAGGCGACGAAGGCCATGAGGTCGGCGCTGGCCGCCTCCGACGGACGCTTCAGGTTGCCGCGGTGGGCTTCGTTGAGGAGCTTCTTCATCTCGGGCAGATCGCGCCAGCCGGCGCCGAGCACTTGGTCGTAGTAACGGCGCAACGAGCTCTCCAGGACCGGCTCGATACCGCCCTCGATGTACTTGGTGAGTTTCACCAGGTTCGGCCGCTCCTCGATCTCGACCAGGCCCTGCACCACGACGTTGACCGCATCCCAGCCGAAGGCCGAGAAGGCGCCCGCGGTATCGGGCGGCATGATGGACTGGATACGCGAGGCGATCTCGGTGGGCTTCTGCCAGTTGAAGGTGAAGTCCAGCCTTACCCCCCGTTCGGGAAAGGCCGGGTGGAATTCCATGAAGGTATCCGGCTCGCGGTAGTCTGCGCAGGCGCGCTCGACGACCCGTTTGAGCCGGCGGCTGTTCTTCGGATCGATGACGATCACGACGTCGCCGCGCCGGATCGCCTGGGTGATCAGGTTGGCCAGTGCCACGCCCTTGCCGGACTGGGTGGTACCGACCAGCAGGGTCCCGCCCTCGAAGTTCTGCAGCGGCCGATGCAAGGGGCCTTCCTTCGGTTCGACACCGTGGATATAGGACAGGCCGATCTCGGCGTCCGGCTGGGCCTTGCTGCCGTGGCCCAAGAGCCGCAGCAGGCGCGGCGACACGGCGTACTCGCGGTAGTCGATCTTGGCGAGCTCGTAGAGCCGCTGCGAATGCACGGGCCGCCATTCGAAGCCGAAGCCCAGGAACACCGAGGCCGGATCCTGGCACCAGCGGGCCAGGGCGTCCGTGCCAATGACCTCGATGCCGCGCCCGCGCAGCGACGCCCGCAAGATCAGCATGCGTAGCGCCTGGGTCAATCGCAGCACGCCCATCGCGAAGCAGACGAGCGCCAGCGGCAAGGCCATTTGCCGGGGAAGGGTGCCGGTCACGCCGACTCCAACGAAATAGACCAGCGCCAGCCACCAAGTGATGCCTGCATAGACCTCGTAAGCCCGGCGCCACGGCATCTCATAGCGGCGTACGAGCATCTCAGCCTGCCTCCGCCGGTGGCACGGCAAAGCCCGTCAGGTCGAGTCCGCTCACGCACCGCGGATCGAGCACGATACCCACGGTGGGGTTGCCGTTGAATTCACGCGACATCGTCGGCGGGCCGTTGCGGTTGGGTTTCACCAGCAGGTT
>JAGRGD010000086.1 GCA_020445665.1 Rhodocyclaceae bacterium | reverse complement strand
GTCTATGTCGGCCCCTTCGTCGGCGGCGGCATCGAATCCTGGTTCCCGTACGTGCTGGCGCTGCTGTTCCTGCTGGTTCGGCCCGAGGGCCTGTTCGGCGAACGACACATCGACCGCGTCTGACCCGACGACGACACGCATTCCGGAGACAAACGCATGTTCTATCGTGAAGCCGGCCAGTTCAAGGCAAGCTACGAGGCCGACCAGCAGATCTTCCCGATCATCCAGGACCGGGTCGGGATCGCCATCGTGATCGCCCTCGCGGCGCTGGTGGTGCCGATGATCGCCACCGAGTACTGGCTCAATTCGATCCTGGTGCCGGTGCTGATCTTTTCGCTCGCGGCCATCGGCCTCAACATCCTGACCGGCTACGCCGGCCAGCTCTCACTCGGTTCGGCAGCGTTCATGGCGGTGGGGGCTTTCGGCGCCTACAACTTCATGCTGCGCATGGACGGCATGCCCTTCCTGGTGGCGCTGGTGCTCGGGGGGCTGGCCGCGGCCGTGGTGGGGGTGCTGTTCGGCCTGCCCAGCCTGCGGATCAAGGGCTTCTATCTGGCAGTGGCCACCCTTGCCGCCCAGTTCTTCATCGTCTGGGCGCTGGTGAAGTTCCCGTGGTTCTCCAATTACTCGACCTCGGGCGTCATCACGGCCCAGGAGATCGTGATCCTCGGCTACACCTTCGACACGCCGGTGGCGAAGTACCTGCTCACACTGGCGATCGTGATCGTGCTCGCGCTGATGGCCAAGAACCTGGTGCGCACCTCGACCGGCCGGGCCTGGATGGCGGTGCGTGACATGGACGTGGCGGCCGAGGTCATCGGCATCCGCCCGATGCGCACCAAGCTCGTCGCGTTCGCAGTGTCGTCCTTCTACTGCGGCGTTGCCGGCGGCCTCTACGCCTTCACCTACCTGGGCACCGTCGAGCCGGAAGGCTTCAACCTCGACCTGTCGTTCCGGATCCTGTTCATGATCATCATCGGCGGGGTCGGTTCGATCATGGGGTCCTTCCTCGGCGCGGCCTTCATCGTGCTGCTACCGATCTTCCTCGACAACGTGATTCCGCACCTGTTCGGGGATCTCTTTTCCGCCAGCTTCGCATCGAACCTGCAGTTGATCGTGTTCGGCGGCCTGATCATCTTCTTCCTGATCGTCGAACCCCACGGCCTCGCCCGGCTGTGGCAGATCGCCAAGGAGAAGCTGCGGCTGTGGCCCTTCCCCCACTGAGCCGCATACCCTAGGCCGGCGGGGCGCAGTGCGGCCCGACCAGCTTGTTTCAAGAGAAGCACCACACACCACAAGAAGGAGGCAATCCATGAAATTCAAGAAGACCGTCATGCTGGGTGCGCTTGTCGCAGGCACGCTGGCAGCCGGCGTCGCTGCAGCCGCGGAGCAGTTCATCGGCCTGCCGAGCTACCGGGTCGGCGCCTACGCCGCTGGTGGTTCCGGCATCTTCGGTGGCTGGATCGACTACATGAACCTGGTCAACGAGCGCGATGGCGGCGTCGGTGGCGTGAAGCTGGTCTATGAGGAGTGCGAGACCGAATACAACAACGCCCGTGGCGTCGAGTGCTACGAGCGCCTGAAGAACAAGGGCGAGACCGGCAACTCGAT
>JAGRGD010000085.1 GCA_020445665.1 Rhodocyclaceae bacterium | reverse complement strand
CCGATCTCGATGGAGACGCCGATCGGCGACGACGACGACTCGCACCTGGGTGACTTCATCGAGGATACGGCAACCCTGGCCCCGTCGGACGCGGCGATGTACTCCAGCCTGCGCGACGCCACCTGTGACGTTCTCGATTCGCTGACGCCACGCGAGGCCAAGGTCCTGCGCATGCGTTTCGGCATCGAGATGAACACCGACCACACCCTCGAGGAGGTCGGCAAGCAGTTCGACGTCACCCGCGAGCGGATCCGCCAGATCGAAGCCAAAGCGCTGCGCAAGCTGCGCCATCCGAGCCGCTCCGAGAAGCTGCGCAGCTTCCTCGACAGCGAGCCCTGAGCCCTGCCCCATACCGGCCGCCTGGCGGCCGCCGGGCCTTTAGCTCAATCGGTTAGAGCAGCGGACTCATAATCCGTTGGTTGCGGGTTCGAGTCCCGCAGGGCCCACCAGATCAAGGGCTTACAGGCACCCCCTGTAAGCCCTTTTGCGTGTCGCCCGTTGGCACCGGGGCGTTGCTCGCCACGGCTCCATGCCGCCCGACACACGACGGCATTCGTGCAATTTTGTGCCGATCGCGTCACGCGAGGTCAAAGATTCGGCGACGATGCCGTTAATCGTGTTTCGTGATCCGGATCCCAGGCAAGCCCCGCTGATGAAAGTCGTAATCGTCGACGACACTCCCCTCAACCTGGCGCTGATGCAGACCCTGATCAGCAAGCTCGCGGACTGCGATCCGGTGACCTTCTCCGATCCGGCCGAAGCGCTGATCTGGTGCGAGCGCAACCCGCTCGACCTGTTGATTGTCGACTACATGATGCCCGGCATCGATGGGATCGAGTTCATCCAGCGGTTTCGCGCGCTGGCGGTCCATGAGGACGTGCCGATCCTGATGGTCACGGCCGACCACGAGAAGCAGACCCGCTACGACGCGCTCCAGGGCGGCGCCACCGACTTCCTCAACAAGCCGATCGATCGCCACGAGTTCCAGCCCCGGGTCCACAACATGCTGGCTCTGCGCAAGGCGCATCTGGCGACCCGGGAGCGGGCTCGCCTGCTGGCGGACGAGGTCGCGCTGGCCACGCGCGAGATTCACGCGAGAGAAAGCGAGATGGTCACCCGCCTCGCTCGCGCAGCCGAGTTCCGCGACCCGGAGACGGGTGCGCACATCCAGCGCATGGCCCACTACTCGGAACTGATCGCTTGCCGCCTGGGTCTGCCGCGCGAGCTGCAGGAGCAGGTGTTGCAGGCCTCGCCGATGCACGACGTCGGCAAGCTCGGCATTCCAGACAGCATTCTTCTCAAGCCAGGGCGGCTGACGCCGGAAGAATTCGAGACGATGAAGGCACACCCCCGGCACGGCTACGACATCCTCAAGGAGTCCAGCTCACCGGTCATCCAGCTCGCGGCCAGCATCGCCCTGAATCACCACGAGCGATTCGACGGCCAGGGCTACCCGAGCGGTCTTGCCGGCGACGCGATTCCGCTGGAGGGGCGTATCGTCGCCGTCGCCGACGTGTTCGACGCCTTGACCTCCACCCGCCCCTATAAGCGGGCCTGGAGTCTCGACGAGGCGCGCGAGCACCTGATTCAGGGACGCGCCGCCCATTTCGACCCCCGCTGCATCGACGCCTTCCTCGGCGCATGGGACGCCGTGCTTTCCATTCGCGAGCGATTCGGCTCGGACTGAGCCGCAGCAGACCGCCATGAATAGCTTTCGAAATCGACTCGCATTCTTGATCGGTGGCCTTCTGCTGCTGACGCTAGGCGCCTATTCCGCGTACACCGCCATCGAGCAGGCGGAGTTTGTCGAAGAGGTCATCGTCGACCAGGCCCATGGCACCGCGACGCTGATCGCCGACGCCCTTCGCCTTGAGGCGCTCAGCGGCCCCGATGACTTCCAGTCGCCCGCGATCGTCTCGCACATCCGGGCCCACGCCCAGGGCATGTCATACCACGTCATCGAAATTGTCGACGCGTCCGGCCAGAAGCTCCTGCGTCTGCCAGGACCGGTGGGCGACCCGAATCGCCATCTCGAGGCCTTCCCGCCCGAAGAGCGGGTGGCGATCACGCGGTCCGTCCCCGACGCACTGGAAACCTGGGTGCCGATCAACGCCATCCCCGGCATGTCCTGCTGGCTGCGGATCGAACTGGACGACGGGCCGGTCAGCCGCGCCCGAAATCACCTCCTGCGCGACTCACTGATCGTCGGCGCGATTCTCCTCCTGCTGAGCGTGATCGCGGCCAGCCTGGCGCTAGCCCGCCCGGCCAGGACGCTGGAATCCATGGCCCGGTTCGCAAGCGCCCTCGATTCCGATGACCAGCCGCCGCTACGGGCGGTGGATCGGTCACGCGAATTCGTCGCCCTGGAGCGCGCCCTCAACGCATCCGCCGACCGTCTCCGGGAGCGCCGCCAGGCGCTGATCGACAGCGAACGTCGCTTCCGGATGATGCTCGACAACCTGTCCGAACTGGTCTTCGAGACCGATGCCGAGCTGCGGATCGAGTACCTCAATCCGACCTGGCAGCGGTTCATCAGCCTGGGGCGCGACGGCGGCACCGGCCGCTCACTGCCAAGCCTGCTCAGCGAGTCCGAAGCGGGAACACAGCAACTGGCCGAGCAGTTGCTGGCCCTGGCGGACGACGCCGACGCGAACGCGTCGCTGGAGATCAAGCTCGAAGGCGAAGCCGGAGAACATCACTGGTTCAACCTGCGCATCCAGCGACGCAGCAGCGGCCAGCACCCGGGGTACGTCGGGTCTGCCTCGGACATTACGGCACTCAAGCGGGTCGAGCAGGTGCTTCAGGAAGACAAGCTGCTGGCCGAGGAGGCGAACCGCACCAAGAGTTCGTTCCTGGCCAACATGAGCCACGAATTACGTACCCCGATGAACGCCGTGATCGGCATGACCGACCTGGTCCTCGAGACGCCGCTCAATGACGAACAGCGCGGCTTCCTGACCCATTCGCGCAATGCCGCCGAGAACCTCCTGGCGATCATCAACGAGATCCTCGACTTCTCCAAGATGGAGTCTGGCCGCCTGGATTTCGAGCACATTCCCTTCGGCCTGCGCGATTGCGTCGAGCAGGCCTTCGCGATTCACCGTGACATGGCCCAGAAAAAGGGACTGTTGCTCGAATATCGCATCGACCCGACGGTGCCGGACGCCCTCGAGGGCGATCCCCACCGCCTGCGTCAGGTCATCCAGAACCTGATCAGCAACGGGGTCAAGTTCACCGAACACGGTCACGTCGTCGCGAGAATTACCGCCGAGCAGATCTCCGATGCCAGCTGCACCCTCCGGATATCCATCGAAGACACGGGAATCGGCATCGCCGATGGACACCGGGGGCGCATCTTCGAGGCCTTCACCCAGGTGGATGAGTCGGCCACCCGGCGACACGGCGGCACCGGTCTCGGCCTGGCCGTGGCCCAGCGCCTGGTCGAGCGCATGAAGGGTCATATCGAGCTCACCAGCAGCCGCCCCGACGTGGGCAGCACCTTCAGCTTCACGGCTCAGCTCGCTCGCCAGCCCGGCGCCCAGGCGGAAGCCCTCGACGTGCCACTCGAGACGCTGCGCATCATGCTTGCCGGAGACGAGGATGTGGACGTGCGCTCGCTACGCGACGCGTTGCGCGTGTGGCAGCTACAGCCGGAGGTGGAGGGCCTGGGCATGCGGGTGCTGGCGCGGGTGCGTCAGTCCGCATCGAGCGATCATCCCGTCCACGTGCTGATCCTGAGCGACCATCTGAAGGACATGGACGCCTTCGAACTGGCGCGGCGCCTGCGTTCGGACGCGTCGATCCGTCAGCCGACCATCATCCTGATCTCGTCGAGCGGCCAGCGGGGCGATGCGGCCCAGTGTCGGCAGATTGGCATCGATGCCTACCTGACCCGCCCGATCAAGCCCCTCGATCTGCTCGACGCCATCATGCTGGCACACCACAACACCGGGCGGGAACGGCTGGTGACGCGCCACAGCCTGCGTGAGCAGCGCCGAAGCCTGCAGATACTGATCGCCACCCACGATTCGGGACATTCCACGACCCATCAGCTGGAGCAGCTCGGGCACGTGGTCCACGCTGTTAACAACGGTGTCGAAGTCATCGAATCCTGTCACGCGGCGCATTTCGACGTGATCCTGCTCGACGGCCTGCTGGGTTCTCCCGACGCGATGACCGTCATGGTGAGACTGCAGGAAATGCGTCCGCGGCTGGACTCTCCGGTAATAGCCCTCGTGCCCCGCGGCTACGACGAGCTGGCGCTCTCGCTCGAATCGGCCGGGGTCACCCAGAGCCTGGTGTCGCCCCCGTCGATCGCCGCCCTCGTGATCGCCCTGCGCAACGTCGGCAACGCTGGCGTGGCGCGGAACAGACAACCGGAGCCGGCCCAGGAGCCCAACGCCAGCGGACTCAAGATCTGCGATCCGGAGAAGGCGCTGAGCTATCTGGACAACGACGCGGACCTGCTACGGCAGCTGATCCAGGTCTATCTGGAGAGCGACCTGTCGCTGCGGATGCGGCTGCGCGAGGCGGTGGCGCTGGGCGATCTCCACGCTGCCCACTCCGCCGTCCATGCGATCGGCGGCTCTGTCGGAAGTTTCATGGCCGAGGCCACCCTGGCGGCCGTCTCGCGCATCGAGGTCCGCTGTCGCTCCGGCAACAGCAATGGTATTGGCGAAGACCTTCAGGCCCTGTGGCAGCAGATGGACCTGCTGGCGACGGCGCTCGGCAAGTTGTTGCAGGAACACGGCGAGGCCTCGGCGACGGCCTGAGCCCGCCGCTCAGGCCGCGTGCTGGATCAGTTCGACCTTGTAGCCGTCGGGATCCTCAACAAAGGCGATGACGGTGGTGCCGTGCTTCATCGGCCCGGCCTCCCGAACGACCCGCCCGCCCCGGGCGCGGATATCCTCGCAGGCCCGGTAGGCATCGGGGACCTCGAGTGCGATGTGTCCGTAGCCCGTTCCCGGCTCGTACGCACGGGTATCCCAGTTGTGCGTCAGCTCGAGCACGGCCCCCTCGCTTTCCGGCTGGTAGCCGACGAAGGCCAAGGTGAAGCGTCCCTCGGGATAGTCCTTCCGTCGCAGCAATTGCATGCCGAGGACCTCCGTATAGAACGCGATCGACCGATCCAGGTCGCCCACCCGCAGCATCGTGTGCAGCAGTCTCATGATTTTCTCCTCAGCAATCGCCACCGCCCGGTGGCAGGAATGTCGGCACGTGTTCGCCCTCCCGCCGCAAGCGCTTCCGCAAGGCCGGCCAGTCCGGACAGAGCGTCGAGACATGCGACCAGAAGCGTTCAGAGTGATTCATCTCGCGCAGGTGGGCCACCTCGTGCGCGACGACATAATCGGCCAGCTCCGGAGCCAGCAGGGCAAGCTTCCAGTGCAGCCGAATGCCGCTTCGCTGGCTGCAACTGCCCCAGCGCGTCCGCGCCGCGCCGACGCGGACGACAGGCACCGCCACGCCCAGGACATGACAATGCTCGGCTACGCGCCCCTCGAACCAGGTGAGCGCCCGAGCCCGCAATGCCGTCTCCAGCGCCCGCACCGGGTCGGCGTCGGGCAAGACCAGGACGTCTCCGCCGGCGGCATCACCCCGCCAGCGGGGACGCCGCACCCCGTCCTGGATGTCCAGCATCACGGGGCGTCCGAGGACGCTCAGGGAGAGCCCGCGGACCAGCGTCCGCAGCGAGGAAAGCCGTCGCTCACGGCGACGCTGGACCTGTCGTTCGATCCACGCCCCATGCGCATCCACGAAAGCATCGATCTGGTGACGCGGCATGCGCTGCGGGGCCCGCACGACAATGCCGGTGTCGTCCACCTGTAGGGCGACGGTCCGGCGCGCGGACCTCAGCAGGCGATAGGCGCGACCCCCCGCCGGCGCCACACGGGCTGCGCTGGACGGCAGAGCGTCTTCACCGGAAGCGTGAGGGTTTACTTTCAACTCGGCCGGCATGCGACAGATAATGCGGGACAGTTTTCATTCGACCCAGTACGACCATGAGCCAGATCGATACCGCGACCCACCGCTCGACCCAGCCGGCCGACGTTCCCTTCCAGGCGCGCATCCGGAACGTCTGGGGCGTCTGGGTCCGGATGCTCAACCGGGACCACCTGAAGGGGGCCTTCACGCGGGAATCGGACGCCAGGAACTTCGCCCGGCAGGCGGCGGGAAGCCAGCAGATTGCCGAAGTGCGGCAGGTCCGCGTGCTGATCAACATGGAAGCGCGGGAAGCCTACGTGCTCGGAGACCCGGCCGACCCCCTCGTGGCCGTGGATGTGGACTTCCAGCACAAGCTTCGCAAGGATGAGCTGCGGGCGCAGGCGCTGTCCCGCCTCTCGCCCGAGGAGCGCGCAGCGCTCGGCCTCGACCCCTGAGCGCCCCTTCGCGGGGACGGACGGACGCGGACATGCCCGACCGGTTGCGACCGGGCTCAGCGCTTGTCCTCCCACTCGTAGCCCCGACGTTCGATTTCCTCGCGCATGTGGGCCATCGCGGCTTCAACCTGCGCTCGCGGCCCTTTCATGCCCAGTTCCACCGAGCGCCGCCGTCCCGCCTCAGCAAAGGTTGGCAGGCTGAAGAGCGTCGCGGCAGGAAACGCCTCGCTGAGGGACTCCATCAGATCCACCAGGCGCCCCTCCATGGCCTCCCACACCGTGATCGCCTCCTCGACGAAATCCTCGCCATGATGCAGGTGGGCGAGCCGATGGTCGAGCACCCACTCAGCCATCGGCCAGGCCATCACCGGAAAGCCCGGCACGAAGTGGTGATCGCCGATGGAGAAGCCCGGAATCCGGTTGTACGGATTGGGAATGATCTCGCTACCCACCGGGAAAACCCCCATCTGCAGCCTGTGCGGGGTGACCTCGTCGCCGAACTGGGCCCGGATCTCCCGCTCCGCATCCGGATGCAGCGCCAGTTCGACGCCCAGTGCCGCCGCCGCCGACTGGCGGGTCCGGTCGTCGGGCGTCGCGCCGATGCCCCCGAAACTGAAAACCACATCGCCGCTGGCCAGGCTGTCGGCGAGGGCGCGGGTCAGGCGCTCGCCGTCGTCCCCCACATAGCGCGCCCAGGCCAGCCGCAGGCCCCGGGCGGCGAGGAGCTCGATCAGCTTCGACAGGTGCTTGTCCTGGCGTCGCCCGGACAGGATCTCGTCCCCGACAATGATCGCCCCGATTGCCATGTTCCGCTCACCCCTTGTCCAGAACCACCCACCCGTTCTCGCTGCGCTCCCGCTGCAAGGCCTCCAGCAGGTAGTGCACGAACGCCAGCCCGCAAAAGGCCGGCGCCACGAGATTGAGGAAGGGCACATAACCGAGGGCGGCGCAGCCGACACCGAGCATCATCAGGCCGCTGGCGTGCTGGTCCGGAATCCGCTTCATTTCGTCCCGGTCGGCGTGCATCATCAGCGCATCGTAGCGAAACGCCTTGCGGTTGAGCCAGGCGGTCAGCAACAGCGGGATCACGATGCCAAGGCCGGGCACCAGCCACAAGGGCAGCGACACCAGCATCGCGACGACGAATACGCCGCCAGCCGCGAGGGCATTGATCACGCTGCCGGTCTGGGTACCGCCCGCACGCCGCTCAAGCGTCCCGTAGTCGGTTGCTGCCACCTTTTCGAGCATCATCGGCAGCGAGATCGCCGCGACGATCAGGGCCGCAGTCACGTACACCAGGGGCAGGATCAGCAGGCCGATGATGATGTGAACCAGTACCATCACGAAACCCGCACCCAGATCGGAGCCGCTCATCCAGTCCGACAGCCACTGCCAGTCGTCGAGCCAGCCCATGACGCCGCCGACCAGCGAGCCCCAGAAAATGGCCGCCAGAATCGCCCAGACGGCGAGCGATGCCAGACCGGGCCAGATGAGGTGCCAGATCACGTCCGAGCGCGTCAGACTGCGGAGCGCCCGACCGAGCGCCTGAAAAACCGGTGACATGGTGTTGAAGATCCTCCTGCGACAGATTCTAGCGCGACCCACGGCCGGGCCGCCTGAAGCCAGACCACGCAATCGCGGCCGGGTTCGCGGCACGCCCTCGGCCCGAGCCGGAACGGCTGGCCGATGAACTATCGGCTTCTCGATGCAGGGGATCGCGCCGTCACAATCGAATTCGGCGACGCCCTCGACGCCGACTGCATCGAACGGGTCGCTGCGCTCGGCGACGCCTTACGCGGCGAGATCCGTACCGGGGCGCTCGTCGGCGTCCTCGAGGTCGTTCCGACCTTCCGGTCGCTGAGCGTGGTTTTCGACCCCCTGCGCCTGCCGCTGGCCGACCTCGAGAAGCACATCGCGACCCGGCTCGGCGCGCTGCCGCCGCGCCGCCCGGAAGCGGCCCGTTGCTGGCGCCTGCCGGTCTGCTATGGCGGCCCCTGCGGCCCCGACCTCGACGACGTCGCGCGGCGGCTCGACTGCACGACCCGGGATATCGTCGCGTGGCACAGCCAGGCGGAATTCCGGGTCGCCATGCTGGGCTTCCTGCCGGGCTTCGCCTTCATGACCGGTCTGCCTGCGCGGCTCCATCTGCCGCGCCGAACGGAGCCGCGGGTGCGCGTACCGTCCGGCAGCGTGGCGGTCGCGACGGCACTGACCGCGATCTACCCCTGGGAGAGCCCCGGTGGCTGGCATCTGCTCGGCCGCTGTCCCATCCCCCTGTTCGATCCGGCAGCCGAGTCGCCGGCGCTGCTGGCACCGGGCGACCGGGTGCGCTTCGAGCCCGTGCACAGCGACCGCTTCTCGGCGCTGGCCACCAGAGACGACGCCGCGGCCCTGGCGCGCGACTGCCTCGAGACGCCACCGCCGTGAGTTACGCCCGGATTGCCTCCCCCGGCGCCCTGGCCAGCCTCCAGGATGAAGGCCGCTTTGGCTGGCGTCACCTCGGCGTCCCCTGGTCGGGCGCGCTGGATCCGCAGCAGATGCATCTTGCCAACGCCCTCGTCGGCAATCCACGGGGTACGCCGGTGATCGAGTGCTTCGAGGGCGGACTCAAGCTCATCGCGGAGGGCGCCGGCCTGCGGGTGGCGGTGGCGGGGTCGGCACGCCTGGTGATCTCGGGGCCCGAGGGTTCCCGTGCGGCCGCAAGCTGGCAAGCTATCGACCTGGCCCCGGACGAGTCCCTCGGCGTACTGGCCTGCGACGGCGACCAGCGCTGCGTCTGCGTCGCGGTCTTCGGCCTCTCGGTGCCGCTGGTGCTGGGCAGCGCATCCACCTACGCCCGTGCCGGACTGGGCGGCATCGCCGGCCGCACGCTCGCGGCCGGCGACCGATTGTCCGCCGCGCCCACCCCACCGTCTCCGGGCCTCGTCCTCCCCTATCCGCCGGCCGCTGACGAAGGCGCGATCCGGATTCTGCCCGGCCCCCAGGCCGACCACTTCGACGCTGACGCCCTGAGCACGCTGCTCGGCACCACCTACACGGTCGGAGCCGAGTCCGATCGCATGGGGCTGCGCCTCACCGGGCCAGCCCTCACGCACCGGGACACGGCATCGCGCGAGATCCTGTCCGACGCCACGGTACCCGGCAACATCCAGGTCCCCGGCAATGGTCTCCCGATCGTGCTGCTCGCCGACGCCCAGACGGCCGGCGGCTATCCGAAGATCGCCACCGTGATATCGGCCGATCTGCCCCGCCTCGCCACGTGCCGCCCCGGCGCTCGCCTGCGCTTCGCCGCGGTTGATCGGGCGGCTGCCGAGCAGGCTGCCCGCGACCGCGCGGCGGCCCTGGACGTGCTGCTCGCCAGCCTGGCACCACGTCCGATCGACGGCAGCATCGACCCGGCCGCCCTGCTCGGCGCCAACCTCGCCGGGGAGGCGGTGAACGCCTTCGACCCAACCGACTGGAGCCCACCATGAAGCTGAACCTCAATGCCGATCTGGGAGAATCGTTCGGCGCCTGGACCATGGGCGATGACGCGGCCCTACTGCCCGCCCTCGACAGCGCGAGCATCGCCTGCGGCTTCCACGCCGGCGACCCGTCGATCATCCGGCAGACAGTGCGAGCGGCGCGGGATCGAGGGGTGACGGTCGGCGCCCATCCGGCCTACCCCGATCTGGCCGGCTTTGGCCGGCGTCAGATGGACATCGCGGGCGAAGCGCTCGAGGACCTGCTGATCTACCAGATCTCGGCCCTCGCCGGCATCGCACGCGTGGAGCGCTGGCCCCTGAGCCACGTCAAGCCCCATGGCGCGCTCAGCAATGCGGCCTGCGCCGACCCGAAACTGGCCATCTGCGTCGCGAACGCCGTTCGCGCCTGCGATCCGGATCTGATCCTGCTTGCCCCCGCCTGCTCGGCGCTCGCCGAGGCGGGAGCGGCCGCCGGGCTGCGCGTCGCGATCGAAATCTTCGCGGATCGCCGCTACGCGCCCGACGGACAGCTCCTGCCCCGCCAGCAGCCGGGCGCCGTCATCCACGACCCGGCCGAGGCCATTGCCCACGTGCAAGCGATGCTGGCCCAGGGAGGGCTCATCAGCGCGTCGGGTGGTGTTCTGCCGACGCCGGTCCACAGCATCTGCGTCCATGGCGACAGTCCGGCCGCGGTATCGATGGCCGCGGCCTTGCGCGATGCCCTGCACGTGGCCGGACACACCCTCGCCCCGCTGAGCGAGGTACTCGATAAGGGCACCTTGAACGCGCCCTAGGATTCGGCGAGCAATGCCTCGCGGACCTGCGCAATGGCCCGCTCAAAGCGCTCGCGCAAGGCGACCGCCAGTTGCAGGGCTTCGTCGTCGCTACCCGCCTTGCAGGCCGCCTCGAGGGTCTCGCAGGCCACCGCCAGCGGCTCCGCCTCGACCCACCGTGCGGTCGATTTGATCCGGTGGCCGACCTCTCGAAGTTTGTCGATGTTGCGCGCGGCCTGAGCCTCGCGACACTCGGTCACCGCCTCTTCCACACTGTTCACGAAGGCCTGGGCAAAGCGCCGGGCACGCTCCGGATCGCCGCCCCCCAGCTGCTCGAAGGCGGCCAGCGGCACCTCGTCGCCCGCCGCACCGGTGCCAGCATCGCCTACCGGGACTGCCTCGGAGCTCGTCCCCGCGGTGCCGGTTCCGCCGATCCAGCGGGACAGCGTGCGATGCAGTTGCGCCGGCCGGATGGGTTTGGTGAGGAAATCGTCCATCCCGGAATCGAGGCAGGCCTGGCGGTCCTCGTTACTTGCGTTGGCCGTCATCGCGATCACGCACAGATGCTGGAAGTCCGGTATCTGGCGGATCCGGCGGGTCGCCTCGTGGCCGTCCATGCGAGGCATCTGGACATCCATCAGCACGCAATCGACGGCCTCGCGGGCCAGCACGTCAAGCGCCTCCGCACCGTTTCCGGCCAGGAAGACCGTAATGCCGGCCTGTTCGAGCATCTCGGCCGCAACCTGCTGGTTGAAGTCGTTGTCCTCTGCAAGCAGGATGCGGCAGCCCTGCAGGGACTGCGCCGGTCGGGTCGCCGATGCGGGACTGTCGTCCGGCGCCTGCACGCCGTCAACCCGGTCCACCTCCGCCAGCACGTCCCGCTCCAGCCAGCAGCTGAACCAGAAAGTCGAGCCGACACCCGGCGTGCTGTCCACGCCAACCTCACCGCCCATCAACTCGACCAGTTGCTTGCTGATCGCGAGCCCCAGACCCGTGCCACCGAACTGGCGCGTGGTCGATGTATCTGCCTGATGGAAGGGCTGGAACAGTTGATCCAGTTCGGCACGCACCATGCCGATCCCGGTATCGGTCACCTCGAAGCGGAGCTGGACCTGCGGTCCCCGGTCCGCAGTTACCAGGATGCGCACGGTCACCGAGCCCGAGTCCGTGAACTTGACCGCGTTGTTGGCATAGTTCAGCAGGATCTGGCTGACCCGCAGCAGGTCGCCCCGTAGCCGCTTCGGCACCCGGTTGTCCACATCGACACGAAACTCGAGCCCCTTGCTCTCCGCCCGGGGGCCCACCATCACGGTGAGCCCTTCGAGGAGCTCGGCAATCGAGAAGGTCGAGTGCTCCAGCATCAGCTTGCCAGCCTCGATCTTCGAGAAATCGAGGATGTCGTCGATGATGCCCAGCAGGTGCTCGCCCGAGATCCGGATCTTCTCCAGATAGTCCCGCTGCGCAGGCGACAGCTCGGTGTTGAGGGCCAGGTGCGCCATCCCCAGCACGCTGTTCATCGGCGTTCGGATCTCGTGGCTCATGTTGGCAAGAAAGGCGCTCTTGGCGTGGTTGGCGCTCTCGGCCTCGCGGATCTTGACCTGCAGGGCCGCCGTCGCCTTGCGCACCCGCGACTCGAGCGTCGCCCGGTTCTCGATGGCCACCGCTTCGATCCGGGAATACTGGGAAAACAGGATCAGGAAGCAGACCAGGATCACCAGGCCCGACCCCGCCATCATCATCGTGACCCGGCTCTGGCGAGCCTGCCAGCTGGTCAGCAGGGACGCCTCCGACACCGCCGTAAACACGGCCATCTCCGGGAAGCCGGGGACGGGCAGGCGCTCGAAGATGTAGCCGCCGGAGCGCTGCCAGCCCATCTCGTGCCAGCTCTCGCCGAAGCGGCCGCCCGCCAGCGAGCTGGCCACATCGCGAACCCGTCGCACGGCGCCTTCGCTGTCGGGCAGGTTGCAGGCCGCGATGATCTTGCCCTCGTCGTTGGCCAGCGCGATCTCGAAATCGTCAGACAGGCGGACCTTGTCGCACAGGGTGTCGAAGTACTTGGGCTCGATCGCCGAGAACATCACACCCGAGAAGGCCCCCTGAAGGTCATTGATCCGCAGGGTCAGGGCGTAGGTCAGCCGCCCCGTGTTGCCGCCGAGGAACGGGCCCCAGCGCATCCGCTGAACGCCGCTCGACAGGGCCTGAAAATAGGGCCGCGATGTAACGTTGAGGCGCGGCGCCGGAAACAGGGAGGAGTGAAAACGCTGCTCGCCGTCCCGATCGAAGATGATGAAGTCGCGCAGCTGCGGCAGGGCGCCGGTCTTGCGCCGGGCCAGCAACTCGTGCCCGCGGTCCTCGTCCCACGAGGCCCATTCGGGCGCGGCCTGGATCGCCAGGCGCATTTCGTTGGCAATGGCGTCGACCGCGTAAAGGCTGCGCGCCGCATGTTCGGCAAAGATGTGCCCGTAATCGGTCGCCTGGCGCCGCCCCTCCTCGATCTGCTGGCCGCGTGTCAGGTAGTAGTCGTAGGCGAAGATCGCCAGCAGCGCCGAAATGCTGACGAAGGCCGCCAGGAAGATGACGGCCTTGTGCGGCAGGATGCCGAAGGCCCGGGCCTGGGTCTGGGCAGGAGGGACCGTGGACGGGGGTGCCGCGACAGGGCTGGCGTGCGGGGTCATGTCATTCGCCGTTTCGGCGCGCTAAGGAAAGTCACCAAAAAATACTTACGGCATGAAAAGAAAAAAAGTAACACAACATGTCCAGATTTCACGTCGCCCGTGTCACGGGGCACCCTGCCGACCGCCTGTCGGCACCCGATCAAGAGGCCGCCTGCGAACGTCGTTCACGGTTTACATCCCGGTTCAGGAGCCCCCCATGCGTGTCACGTCCAGCCAGGTCGACATGGCGGTTCGGCACCAACAGCACAGCGCACGCTCGGTACGGGAGCACCTGCGCGCCTGGGTCGGCGAGCGCCCGGCCCGGGATGGCGCTGCGTCTGACGCAGGGTCGTCCGGCGCACCACCACGGATCGCGTCGCAGCGTCAGGCGGACGGCCGTGGGCAGGTGGCACGGGACAACGATCGCTGCGGCGCTGTTGAAGCCGACTTTACGGGTATCGCCACCTCCCTCCTCAAGGCCCTCGCGGAGATGCTCACGGGACGCCGGATCGAGGTCTTCGACGCGAGCGAACTGGACAGCGATGCGCCGCAGCCCTCGGCCACGGAAGCCACCCCGTCCCAGGCGAGCGGCCGTGGCAGCGCCGGTTTCGGCATCGTCTACGAGCGCGTCGAGCGCGTCGAGCGCGAAGAATCCCTGCGCTTCGCCGCCAGCGGCGAGGTGCTCACTGCAGACGGCCGGTCGATCCGCTTCGAGGTCGGGCTGTCTCTCGACAGCCATGTGGTTCACGAGTCGCGCACCGAGGTCCGGATGGGCGATGCCATCATGGAAGATCCGCTGGTGCTCAATTTCGATGGTCGCGGCGCGAGCCTGCTGGCTGAGCGCATGCACTTCGACATCGATGCCGACGGCTCGGCCGAATCGGTCGCGCGGCTCGCCGCCGGCAGTGGCTACCTGGTCCTCGATCGCAATGGCAATGGGCAGGTCGACGACGGCAGCGAATTGTTCGGTCCGGCCACGGGCAACGGGTTCGCCGAGCTCGCCCGCCTGGACGATGACGGCAATGGCTGGATCGACGAGGCCGATGCCGCCTTTGCCCGGCTCCAGGTCTGGCGGCCGGGCGAGGCCCTGCAAGGCCTGGCCGGATCGGGCGTCGGCGCGATTCGCACCGACGCCGCGGCGACCCCCTTCACCCTGTCGGCCGGCGCCGGCGACACCCTCGGAGCGCTGAGGGCAAGCAGCGTCTATCTGGACGAAGCCGGCGGCGTCGGGCTGGTGCAGCAGGTGGATCTGGCGGTCTGAGCCGCCGTCACACCAATCGGCTCAGCGGGGTCGGCTGTCCCAGATCTTGCCGAGCCGCTTGACGCTCACCGGCATCGGCGTCTTCAACTCCTGGGCGAACAGGCCTACCCGCAGTTCCTCGAGCAGCCAGCGGAAATCCTCCAGCGCCGGCTCGACGACGCCGGCCTTGCGCTTGGCCAGCCACTCCCGCTGCCAGGCCTGGGCCAGCCGCTGCCAGTCCCCCATCAGCTGGGCGTCGCGCTCCGGGTTGTTGCGCAGCTTGTCAATGCGCGCCACCGCAGCCTTGAGGTAGCGCGGATAGTGGGCGAGCCGCTCCCACGGCTCGGCGACGAGGAAATCCTTCGGTAGCAGCGTGTCCACCTGGGCCTGGATATCCTCAACGACCTTCGGGTAGGTCTTCAACTGCGCCAGACGCTTGCGCACGGTCCCGTGCTCCGTCGCCACCTGCCCGGCGAGCCGCATGAACTCCTGGGCGATCAGCGTGATCCGCGGCTTGGCTTCCCGGCAGCGCGCCTCGAAGGCCTCGGCCGAGTCCGGCAGCGGCTCGACCAGGCAACTGCGCGCCAGCGCGGCCGCGACGAGTTGCGCCTTCAACTCCGCTTCGGTGCCGTAGGGCATGAACTGCAGGGCCAGTTCACGCAGGCCAGGCAGGCGCTCGATGGCGCGGACCTGGTCCTTCAGGTTGAGGGCGAACAGGCGCGACAGGCCCCGCCGATGGACGCGGGCGGCCTCCTCCGGCGTGTCGTAGGGGCGCAGGCTGACCGCGTCGCCGTCGTCGTGCAGGGCCGGAAAGCCGATGATCTCGCGCTTGCCGACCCGCACCTCGAGCAGCTCGGGGAGCGCGCCGAAGGTCCACGCCGTGAGCCCTTCCAGTGAGGCCGCCGACGGACTGCCGGCTGCGTCGCGCGCCGACGTGTCATCCGCGCCGTCCTCGCCGCCGTCGTCCGGCACATCCGCCACCGGCAGCGCCTCGGGCCGGATCTGGGCCTTCTCGAAGGCCGCCGCGATGCTGCCGTGGAAGCGGGCCCGCAGTTCCGACAGGTTGCGTGACTGGCCCAGCGTGCGGCCATGCTCGTCGATGACCCGGAAGTTCATGAAACAGTGGGGGTTGAGGTTCTCCGGGCGGAAGCTCTCGATCGGCAGCTTGAGGCTCACCCGCGCCTCGACGAAGCGCTGCAGCGCCTTCTGCAGCGGGTCGTCGCGCCCGATCTCGCCGGCCTCGACGGCGGCGATGAAATCGGCCGTGCTGGTGGCGATGGGCTGCAGGCGGTGGCGATGCTTCTGCGGCACAGTGCGCAGCAGCGCGGTGACCTTCTCCTCGAGCAGGCCGGGCACCAGCCACTCGCAGCGCGCCGCCGGCACCTGGTTGAGCATCGCCAGCGGCACCGTCAGGGTCACCCCGTCCTCGGCGTCGCCCGGCTGGTGCAGGTAGCTCAGCTTGAGCGACTGGCCGAGCACGATCAGCGAGGCCGGAAAGCGGTCGGTGGTGATGCCCTCGGCCTCGTGCCGCATCAGCTGGTCGCGGCTCAGGAACAGGCCCTTGGGATCCTCCCGCTCGGCCTGTTTGCGCCAGTGCTCGAAACTCACCAGATCGACGGCGTCCGGCGGCAGCTTGGCATCATAGAAGGCGAAGATCAGTGCTTCGTCCACCAGCACATCCGGCCGTCGCGACTTGTGCTCGAGCCGCTCCACCTCGGCCACCATGCGCCGGTTGTGCTGCAGGAACGCCATCCGCCGCGCCGCGCCGTCGGCAATCTCGCCACCGATCAGGCCATCGCGGATCAGCAGCTCGCGGCATAGCGCGGGATCGACCGCGTCATAGCGCACCCCGCGGCGGGGGTAGAGCACGAGACCATGCATGGTGCCGCTCTCCCAGGCCCGCACCGCCCCCTGCCCCTTCTCCCAGTGGGGATCGAAGACGTGGCGCCTGACGAGGTGGCCGCCCACCTCCTCGAGCCACTCCGGTTCGATCCGGGCCAGGCAGCGGCCGAACAGGCGCGAGGTCTCGACCAGCTCCGCTGCGACGATCCATTTGCCCGCCTTGCGCGACAGACCCGAGCCCGGGTGGGGCCAGAACTTGATGCCCCGTGCGCCCAGATAGGCGCCCGCCTGGGGGCCGCTGGCGTCCTCGATGCGGCAACCCACGTTGCCCAGCAGGCCCGCCAGCAGCGCCTTGTGGATCTGCGCGTAGTCGGCCGGCAGCGCGTTGTCCTTCCAGCCGTGCTCGGCGCACAGGGTCGACAGCTGGTTGTGCACATCGCGCCACTCGCGCAGGCGCAGCCACGACAGGAAGTGCTGGCGGCACCAGGCCTTCTGCTTGCTGCCGGTCTCGTGGCGCTGGACCTCGCCCCAGGCCTTCCAGGCGTTGAGGTACCAGAGGAACTCCGAGCGCTGGTCCCGCTCGCCGCCGCGGAAGCGGGCGTGGGCCTGGTCGGCCGCCGCGGCGGACTCCTGCGGCCGCTCACGGGGGTCCTGCACCGACAGGGCGGCGGCGATGACGAGCACTTCGGCGAGGCAGCCCCGCTCCCGCGCAGCGAGGATCATGCGGCCGATCTTGGGGTCGAGCGGCAGCCGGGCCAGCGCCTGGCCGACCTCGGTCAGGCCGCGGGCCGCGGTGTCGTCCACGGCGCCCAGCTCGGCCAGCAGGTTGTAGCCGTCCGACACCATCTTGTCGGCGGGCATGTCGATGAAGGGAAAGTCGCCCACCTCGCCCAGCCGCAGCGACTTCATGCGCAGGATCACGCCGGCCAGCGAGGAGCGCAGCAGCTCGGGGTCGGTATGGGCGGGCCGGCGCTCGAAATCCTCCTCGGCGTACAGGCGCACGCAGACCCCGTCGGCAACCCGGCCGCAGCGACCGGCGCGCTGACGCGCGGCCGACTGGGCCACCGGCTCGACCTGGAGCTGCTCGACCTTGTTGCGGTGGGAGTAGCGCTTGACCCGCGCCAGGCCGGTGTCCACCACGTAGCGGATGCCCGGCACGGTCAGCGAGGTCTCGGCGACGTTGGTCGCCAGCACCACCCGCCGCCCCCGGCTGGCGGAGAAGACCCGCGACTGCTCCTGCGCCGACTGGCGCGCGAACAAGGGCAGGATCTCGGTCCCGGCGGCGTGATGCGCCTTGCGCAGCGCCTCGGCCGCCTCGCGGATCTCCCGCTCGCCCGGCAGGAAGACCAGCACGTCGCCCGGGCCGCAGCGCTGGGCCTCGTCCACCGCATCGACGATGGCGTCCATCAGGTCCGCCCCCTTGCGCCGCGCGCCGCGCCCCTCGTCCTTCGAACTGTCCTCGACCGGACGGTAGCGGAGCTCGATCGGATACAGCCGGCCGGACACCTCGAGCACCGGCGCCGGCCGGCCGTTGCGGTCGGCAAAGTGGCGCGCGAAACGGTCCGCATCGAGCGTCGCGGAGGTCACGATCAGCTTCAGGTCGGGCCGCCTCGGCAGCAGCTTGCGCAGATAGCCGAGCAGGAAGTCGATGTTCAGGCTGCGCTCGTGGGCTTCGTCGAGGATCAGCGTGTCGTAGGCGGCCAGCTGCGGGTCACCCTGGGTTTCGGCGAGCAGGATGCCGTCCGTCATCAGCTTGATGTGGCTCGCCGGCGAGAGCCGGTCGGTGAAGCGGATCTTGTAGCCGACGGCCTGCCCGAGCTCGCTACCCAGCTCCTGGGCGATGCGGGTCGCGGTGGCCCGCGCGGCCAGGCGACGCGGCTGGGTGTGGCCGATCAGCCCGCTGGCGCCGCGGCCGATGTCGAGACAGATCTTGGGCAGCTGGGTGGTCTTGCCAGAGCCGGTCTCGCCGCAGACGATCACCACCTGATGGTCGCGGATCGCCGCGGCGATTTCGTCCCGGCGCTGGTTGACCGGCAGCTCGGGCGGAAACTCGGGGCGTGGCAGCCGTGCCCGTCGGGCCTCCCGCGCCTCGACCGAGGCGGCCAGGTCGTCGCGCAGGGCCTGGGGCAGGTCGTCGAGGGTTCGGGGCCGCTGGCGCAAGCCACGCAACCGCTTGCGCAGGCGCGACCGGTCGACCGAGAGGCAGGTCTCGAGCAGGGCGAACGGGTCGGACGACATCAGGCCTGTAGTCGCGCGATGGTCCAGAAGCCGAGCGCCGTCATGGAAAGGGAGCCGAGCAGGTGCACCGCCGCCGTCAGGACCGCCCAGCCGTACTGGGCCGCGTGAAAGAGCTGGACCACCTCGGCCGAAAAGGTCGAGAACGTCGTCAGGGCGCCCAGGAAACCGGTGATCACGAACAGGCGCAGCTCATGGGGCAGGCCGTGATGCACGGTGAACAGGGCGAGCGCCACGCCGATCAGATAGCCGCCGGTCAGGTTGGCGATCAGCGTACCGAGGGGCAGATGGGCGAAGACGGGATTGAAGCGCGTGCCCAGCCACCAGCGCAACCAGGCGCCACAGGCCGCGCCGAGCCCGACCGACAGAAATGCAGCAGCGTTCATCGCACGGCAACGGTGACTTGGAAAACCGCGATTGTACCCGCTGGGCACCACCCGGCCCTGCACGCGAACGCCGGAGGTACCCGCCCTGGGGTCTGTGGGCATCTGCATGGCCGATCGCCAGACAAATGCCCACAGGCCCTAACCGAGGGGCGGCAGCTCGGTCAGCGTGTCGAGATGACCGCCAAGGATCGCGGCGTAGGCTTCGGGAGGCAGCGGCGGCGCGAAGAGGTAGCCCTGCATGACGTGACAGCCGGTCTCGACCAGGTGGCGCGCCTGTTCGATCGACTCGACCCCTTCGGCGACCACACCCATGGCGAAAGAACCCGACATGGCGACGATCGAGGATACGATGGCCGCGTCGGTGGCGTCGGTCTCGATGTCCCGCACGAAGGAGCGGTCGATCTTCAGCGTCGTGAGGCGGAAGCGCTTCAGGTAGGCGAGGGAAGAGTAGCCGGTGCCGAAGTCATCGACGGCGACCCGCAGCCCACGCTCGTGAAACTCGTCGAGAATCTGCACCGCCATGGCCGGATCGCCGACCAGGGCGCTCTCGGTCAGCTCGAATTCGATGTCGTCGCCGGTGAGCCCGTATCGATCCATGACCTGAACGACGTAGTCGACCAGGCCGGCAAACTTGAAGTGCGAGGCCGAGAGGTTGATCGCGATGGAACGGCGGGGCAGCCGCTGGTCGCGCCACGCAGCCGCCTGCCGGCAGGCGGAGTCGATGACCCACTCCGACAACGGAATGATCAGCCCCATCTCCTCCGCCAGGGGGATGAAGACGCCAGGCGAGATATTGCCCTGCACCGGGTCTCGCCAGCGCATCAGGGCCTCGGCACCGATCACCTCACGCGCGGCGAGGTCCACCTTGGGCTGGTAGTGGAGGGCGAAGCCGATCTTCAGGTCCATGGCAAGGCGCAGGCCGCTCTCGAGCTGAAGGCGACCGACCGACTGCTCGCGCATGCGAGACGAGTACTCCATGACGCAGCCCCCGACCGGATCGCGTTTGGCCTGCCGCAAGGCCGTCTCGGCGCCCTTGAGCAAGGATTCAGCCGAGTCCGCATGGTCGGGATAGCGGGCGAAGCCGACGCTCACCTGCATGACCAGGGAGAGGCGCATGAGCTCGATCGGCGCGCTCACGCGCAACTTCAGGTCGCTCACCAGGCGATCAACGCCGCCACCCAGGTCGAGGGCCTGGGCGCGCACCATCACGGCGAACTGGTCGGGCCCGAAGCGGGCCGCGATGGCCAGTTCTGTGTCATCGCCTACGTCCCCGCCGCCCAGTTCCTCGCGGGAGAAATCGCGCACACGGCTCGCCACCACCTGCAGCACCTGATCCGCCCCTTCGCGCCCGAGGCTGTCGTTGAGCAGGCCGAAGCGGTGCAGATCCATCAACAGGATGGCGACCACTTCGCGACACCGCGACGCACGCAGCAAGGTGGCCTCTAGCGCCTCCCGGAAGGCGTTCCGGTTCGGCAGGCCGGTGAGGGGGTCGAAATAGGCCAGGTAGCGGATCCGGCGCTCGGCATCCACCTGCTCGGTCACGTCCTGGACCGTCCCGTGCGCGCCGCTGACCTGCCCCATCGCGTCGAATTCCGGCACCGCCGTGTCGCGCAGGGTGTGCACCGAACCATCGGGCCAGACGGTGCGGTAGTCGACCTGATAGGGCTGGCCGTCCCTCAAGCCCTCGAGCGCTTCCTCGAGCACCTCCCGGTCACCGGGATGCACGAAACTGAGGGGCTCCTCCAGGCGGCGCTGGCGGCGGCTCCGTCCCACCCCGAAGAGGTCGGGGTAGGTGGTGGAGCAATCGAGATGGTCGCTGCGCGCATCCCAGTTCCAGCTGCCCATGCGCGCCACCCGCTGGGCCTGCAGCAGACGCTCTTCGCTGATCGCCAGCGCCTCACGCGTTTCCGAGGCACGAAGCACATAGCGCACCCGGTGGGCGAGCAGGGTCCAGTTGAGCGGCTTCGAGATGAAATCGGTCGCGCCGGCCTCGTAGGCCTTGTCGATGGATTCGCTCCCCTCGAGCCCGGTGAGCATGATGATCGGCACATGGCGGCCACGTCTGTCCTCGCGGATCGCGCGGCAGACCTCGAAGCCGTTGAGGTCGGGCATCACCACATCGAGGAGCACCAGATCGGGCGAGCGGGTGCGGAACTCTGCCAGCGCCGCCTCGCCGCCCTCGGCCTCCAGGGTCTCGAGGCCGAGCACCGCCAGCGCCTCGACCGTCAACATGCGGGTCGTCGCGTCGTCGTCCACCACCAGCACGAGGGCCTCGGCGGCCGGGATCACGACTCCAGCCTCCAGTCGGCCAGCGAGGCCTCATCCACCAGACCCTCGGCCAGCAAGGCCCGAAGATAATCCCGGAACGCCGCATCCATCCGCGCCGGCAGGCCGGCGGCCGCATCGACCCGCCCGGCCTTGACGAGGGTGTCGAGTTCGGTGGCCAGCGCCGCCAGCCGAAGCGCGCCGACCGACGCGGCGGCCGACTTGGTCTTGTGGGCGATCCGGCGGACCTCCTCCCACTCGCCGGTGTCGGCCCGCAGGCGCGCCGCGCGCAGGGATTCGCCGGTCTCCCCGACGAACATCCGGGTGACGCGCCCAAGCAGCGGCGCCTCGCGATTGCCATTGACTCCCGGCAGGCCGAGGAGCGGCTCCCACGAGAAGGCCGGCACGCTGCCCTGGGGCGCCGAGACAACCTCGGGTTCGAGGCGGGCCGGCCGCTCGGGGATGGCCACGCCAGCCTCGACGACCGGCAGGAAGCGCTGCAGCGTGGCCGCGATCTGGTCCCGGCTGACCGGCTTGGTCAGGTAGTCGTCCATGCCGGCCGCCGCGCAGGCGTCCCGGTCGTCCTTGAGGGCGTTCGCGGTCAACGCGACGATCGGCACCCGCCGCTCACCGGCCTCCGCACGCTCCGCCTCGCGAATCATGCTGGTCGCGGTGAGCCCGTCCATGACCGGCATCTGCAGGTCCATCAGGATCAGGTCGAAGGCCTCGCTGGCGCAGGCGCGCACGGCCTGCTGACCATTGCCGGCGGTGGTCACGCGGCAGCCCAGTGAGCGCAGAATGGCGCTGGCGATCTCCTGATTGACCGGGTGGTCCTCGGCCAGCAGGACGTGGGCGTCGAAGCTGACCAGCGACCGCCGCGCCCCATCGTCGCCGGCGCTCCAGCGCAGGCCCAGGCGGCGAAACTCGTGGCGTGCGACCGGCTTGGCCAGCACCAGTCGCGCCCCCGCGCGGCCGGCCTCCTCGGCATCCACCGTCCCGTTGAGTCGGGTCAGGGCCGCTACCCGCTGTCCGTCGCCACTGAGGCGCGAGATCGCCACCAGGCTGTCCTCATTGGCCAGCGCCCGATCCACCACGACCCAGTCGAAGGCCTGCGCCTTGCCCGCCTCGACGATATCCGCCAGCCGGTCGAAACCATCGACCTGCCAGCCCAGTGCCGCCCCGTGCAGGGCGAGGGCTTCCCGCTGGGCCGGACTGGCGGCGAGCACACCGATACGCGTCGCCGACGATGTCTCGTCGTCTGGCGGCGCGGCAGCGCCTTCGACGGCCTGGAAGGTGAAGCTGGCAAGGAACACCGAGCCGCCCTGCTCGGCCGGGTGGTAGGTGATGTCGCCGCCCATGCAGTGGGCCAGTTGCCTTGCGATAGCCAGCCCCAGGCCGCTGCCGCCGTAGCGGCGGGCCATCGAGCTGTCGCCCTGGGAGAACGACTGGAACAGGCGAACGCGCGCCGCCTCGGGCACCCCGATACCGGTATCCTCGACCTCGGCAGTGAGCTTGCACTGCCCCTTGTCCACCGACGCGGACAGGCGCAGCCGGACTTCGCCGCTGGCGGTGAACTTGACGGCATTCGACAGCAGGTTGCCGAGCACCTGGCGAAAGCGGTGGGGATCGCCCTTGACCCGTTCCGGCACGTCCGGCCCGAGCAGGGGAATCAGTTCCAGCCCTTTTGCCTGGGCGCGGTCGGCGAACATCGCTACGGCGTCCTCGGCGACCTTTGCCGGTTTGAAATCGACGTGCTCCAGGTCCAGCTTTCCGGCCTCGATCTTGGAGAAATCGAGGATGTCCGAGATGATCGCCAGCAAGGCCTCGCCAGAGCTTTGCAGCATGTCCACCAGGCGCTGCTGGCGACTGTCCAGATGGGTGTCGCGCATCAGGTCCGTCATGCCCAGGATGCCGTTGAGCGGCGTCCGGATCTCATGGCTCATGTTGGCCAGGAACAGGCTCTTGGCCCGGTTGGCACTCTCCGCCTGATCCTTGGCCAGAACCAGTTCGGCGGTGCGCTGGGTGACCTCGAGTTCGAGCCGGTCACGGTGCTGCTCCAGTTCCCGGTCCCGCACCTCGATCTCGCCCAGCATGCCGTTGACCCCCGCGATCACCTCGCCGACCTCGTCGTCGCTGCCCGCGGGCACACGGATCGCATATCGCTTCGATGCCCCGACCTCACGGACCGTGGCCGCCAGCGTTTCGAGAGGGCCCAGGATGCTCGGAATCAGGCGCTTGAGAAGGGCCAGCGCCACTGCCACCGCGAGGCTGACCGCGATCGCCGCGACCAGCACCCGCGCCGCCATGTCGATCACCCGGTCGGCCAGGTCAAGCTCAATGAACACGTGACCAACGAGTTCACCATCGGCCTCCAGCGGCCGCACCAGCCGTGCGGTGAGCCCGTCCCAGCGAACCGTTCCCGGTGCTTCCCGGGCGAGTGCCTTCAGGTCACGCCCGGCCCCCTCGCCGGCCTCCGGGAAGACCGCGAATGGCGCCCAGTCGGCGCGCAGCAAGGCGACCCGGGCGACGCTGTCCAGATGGCGCAGGGACTGCAGCAACTGCGTCGCCGTCGCGACGTCCTCGAAACGGATCGGCGCGGCGCCATTCTCGATCACCAGCTCGGACAGGGTCAGGATCTCGTGCTCGACCCGCGAGGTCTCCTCTCGCAATTCGGCGCCGAGCATCACCAGCGTGGTCAACAACAGGGCGATGCCCAGGCACAGAAGCAGAATGCGGCGCAGCCGGACTGCGATACCGATGCCCGAGTGCCTCATGGTCGAGCCTCCAGGCCGATCACCCTTCGCGCAATCCGCATCAACTGCGCGCTGGCCTTGAGGCTGGCCTGCTGCAGGGCCGCCGCGTTGATGTCGAAGCGGACCCGGTCGTCCACGGTCGCGAATCCGATGCCGCCTCCGGCATCGGCGAATCCGTCGATGTCGCTCACCGTCAGCACCGGCAGGCTGGCGAGCTCGCGCAGCGCCGCGTGCATGCGCCGCTCTTCGGACCCCGCCAGGAACAGCAGCTGGCATTCGGCTGCCTGCTGGGGCATCGCCAGCAGGCGCACCGACACCTCGCGATCCTGGGCCTGCTTGCCGGCGATCGCCTCGAGCGCCTCACCGAAGGGGTCGCGACCGAGCACGCAGAGCTCGATCCGGCCGGTATTCCGCAGGCTCTCCGCCGGCCACTCGACATAGCGCGCGAAGTTCAGCAGGAAGACCGCCTTGAGCTGGTACTCCGTCGGCTGCGCGTGCGCGACCAGGCCCGGCACGAGGGCCATGGCCAGCGCGAGCAGCAAGGAGACGAACCGTCGAATCGGTTTCACGTGTGGCGCCTAGAAGCGGAGCGTGCCCTTCAGAAAGGCGCGGCGGGGGACATAGCCCAGCGGCGCCGGGAAGAAGTCGGATGCGAACTCGGCGTGGCCATCGTCGAACAGGTTCTGGACGTAGAGCGACACATCGAACCCCTTGGCGACCCGCCAGCGGTAGTTCAGGTCGAGGGCCTGGTAGCCCGGAATGCGGTCACCGAAACGCGACGTACCCAGGCTGCCGACAACACGCCACATCAGGTCGAGGTCATGCCCCTCGGCGATATCCGCGGACGCCCGCAGGCTGGCCATCTGGTGCGGCAGGGTGGCCTCCGCCTCGTTGCCGGAGCTGGCGCTGCTGGCATTGCCCTGGTTGTACAAGGTGAGGTTCTGAGCCGAATAGGCGCCGGAGAGGCGCAGCGTAGGGCTGACCGGCATGTCGAAGCCCAGTTCCAGCCCGACGACGCGCGCCTTGGCGCCATTGACCCGGTCAACGAACTGGTCGGCGATGACCGGAAAGCCGACCGAGCCGGGCACAGAAAAGTTGCCGAAGTCATTGGTGAGGAGGTTCGAATACTGGTGGCGGAAGGCCACTGCCTCGACACTGCCGGCGCCGACCTGTCTGCGGTAGCCCAGTTCGACGGCGGTCAGGTCCTCGGCCTCGAGGTCCTGCTCGGGCGAAATGCGCGAGACCACGGCAGCGCTGCAGCCACCCACCTGGGCACAGGCCGGCGGCTGGAACTGCGGCGGCACCGGCGCCAGGCCATAGATGATCCGTCCGACCTGCTCACCGACAGATGGCGTGCGGGACGCGCGCGAAACGTGACTCCAGACGCTGTCGCGATCCGATGGCGTCCACAGCAGTCGCACGTTGGGCTGCCAGTTGGTGCCGGCCAGCGAATGATGCTCGACGCGGGTACCGAGGGTCAGCTTCCAGCGCTTGGGCTGCAAGACGATTTCGTCCTGTACGAAGGCACTGAGCACATGTTCGGTACCCTCCTCGTCATCGAAGGTGAGGACCGGCGGCGCCGGCCTCAGATCGTAGGTGAAATAGCGGGCACCGAGGCCCCAGATCACTTCGTGCTGATCGAACGGATCGAGGCGAAGCTGGAAGTCCACGTCAACCGTGTTGATGACCCCCTTGGCCTCGTCGGTGATATCCGCGGAGAGGTGGTCCACATAAGCCCGCAGCTCGGCTTCACCGGCTCCGACGGCCCAGTTGCCGGCGAGCATCAGGTTGCCCATCTCGTAGTTGAAATCGAGATCGGTTGCGAAGCCGAACGTGGCGGGAACGTTGACGAAAAGCAGCGTTTCAGGCGCCTCGAGCCGCATGACATTGCCCTGAAGCGACCAGCCACTCGCAGGACCGCTCGGGAGATCGGCGCGAAAGCCGGCGCTCCAGCCGTGCTGGGCGTTGTCCATGCCCTCGCCTCCGGCGTCCTCGAGTTCGCTGTTGCCGATGGACCGCGCAAAGACGCGGCCGGACAGGCCGTCGGCCTCGCCGAAGCCCTGGCGCGCCGCCGCCTGCAGCCGGCCCTCGTCATCGACTTCGACCCAGGCGAGCGTCCCCAGGGTCGTGGCGGTGCGACGGGTGACGATGTTGATCACGCCATTGACCGCATTCGCGCCCCACAGCGAGGCGCCGGGACCGCGCACCACCTCGATCCGCTCGATGTTCTCCATCAGGCCGTACTGGCCCTCCCAGAAGACCCCGGCGAAGAACGGCGTGTAGACCGTGCGGCCATCGACCTGGACCAGCAGCTTGTTGGAGAAGCGGCCGTTGAAGCCGCGCACCGACACGGCCCACTGGCTGGGTCCGATCTGCGCGACCTGCACGCCCGGCAGATGCCGCAGCGCCTCGGGAATCGAGCGGGCCCCGCTGCGGGCGATGTCCTCGGCGGTGACGATGCTCACGGCCGCCGAGGTATCGGCGAGCCGCTGGACCTTGCGCGACACGGTCGTGACCTCCAGCCGGGTCAGGTCCTCGAGGCTCATCGACGCGAGGTCGACCTGAGCAAAGGTTTGGGGAGAGATGGCCGCGAGCAACAGGCCAATATGGAGCGGTTTCATCGATTCGAGGTCCGTCTTGATCTTGCAGTGCGGCCGGCGGGCGTCCCCGTCGCCATCTCCCGGTCCATCGACACGTCGACGAGCGACCGGCTCAGCGATTTACCAACGGCATTCGCGCCTATCACTTTAGAGACAGCGCCCCGGTCGACGTGGAATCCGTCGCGGACGCATCGACGGCCCCGGCGGCCCGCCGGGGCCGTCATGATAACCAAGCCGAACACCGCGGCGCAGCATGATCCGCGCTATCATCCGAGGTTTATTTCGCCACCCGGCTCCCGAACCGGAAGACCACCGTGAACCAGCCATCCCGAGAGGCGGCCGCTCCGTCGAACTTCCTGCGCAACCAGATCGAGGAGGACCTGCGCCTCGGACGCTACGCGCCCCGCGGCGACGACCAGCCCGTCCGGCTGCGCTTTCCGCCGGAGCCCAACGGCTACCTCCATTTCGGCCACGCCAAGTCGATCTGCCTCAATTTCGGTCTGGCGGCCGATTTCGGCGGCGTCTGCCACCTGCGCTTCGACGACACCAACCCCACCAAGGAGGAGCAGGAGTACGTCGACGCGATCATCGAGGCGGTGCGCTGGCTGGGCTTCGACTGGGGCGACAACCTGTTCTTCGCCTCCGACTATTTCGGCCGGATGTATGCCTTCGCCGAGTATCTGATCCAGTCCGGCAAGGCCTACGTGGACTCCCTCTCCGCCGAAGACATGCGGGCCTACCGGGGCACGCTGACCGAGCCCGGCAAGGACAGCCCGTACCGCAGCCGCAGCGTGGCCGAGAACCTCGACGTGTTCCACCGCATGAAAGCCGGCGAATTCCCGGACGGGACCCACGTGCTGCGCGCGAAGATCGACATGGCCTCGCCCAACATCAACCTGCGCGACCCGGCCATCTACCGGATCCGCCATGCCCATCACCACCGCACGGGCGACGACTGGTGCGTGTATCCGATGTACACCTACGCCCACCCGATCGAGGACGCGCTGGAGAACATCACCCACTCGAT
>JAGRGD010000084.1 GCA_020445665.1 Rhodocyclaceae bacterium | reverse complement strand
TGCGCAACGGCACCCTGCTGCCGAGCGGCCGCTCCGCCGAGGAGATCGACGCGCAGCGGGATTTCTGGACCTACGCGACGATCCTCGCGGCGCTGCTGCATGACGTCGGCAAGCCCATGACCGACCTGCGGATTGAGCTCATCGACCGACCCGGCGGAGCCCCGCGGCGATGGCTGCCGGTCACCGGCGACCTCCTTGCGGCGGGCGCCGCAGAATACCGGGTCGGCTTCGCACCCAAGGCGGAGCGCGACTACGGCGCCCACCGGAGGCTGCCGGTGGTCCTGATGCAGCGCATTGTGCCGGCCAGCACGATGTCCTTCCTGGGCCGAGAGCCCTCCGTGGTGGCGCAATTGATGGCGTCGCTCGCCGGGGACGGCGAAGGTGGCGGAGCGCTATGGACGCTCGTGCGCCAGGCCGACCAGGGCTCGACCAGCGCAAACCTGCTGCACGGGCCGCGCAGCCGGTTCTTGACTGCGGCAGCGGTGCCGCTGGTGGCGCAACTCAACCAGGCCCTGCGACAGCTCCTCGCTGACGGCCGGTTGCCGCTCAATCGGGACGGCGCGGCGGGCTGGGTCTGTGGCAACGCGGTGTGGTTCGTGGCCAAGCGTCTCGCCGACACGGTCCGCGAGGAAATCCTCCGTGGCGACCCGGACGCGGGCGACAGCATACCGGGGCCGAACAAGAACGACCGCCTGTTCGACGCCTGGCAGGACTACGCGGTGCTCGAGTGTCATCCCGAGACGGGGCAGGCGATCTGGTACGTGCGCGTCGAGGGCGCCGACTACAGCCACGATTTCGCAGTGCTGAAGTTCCCGCTGGCCAGGCTCTACGAACAGGAGAGCCGCTATCCACCGGCGTTCCAGGGGTCCGTGACAATCCTCCCTGGGCGCCCGTCGGCGAGCGCGGGCGAGCCCGATCGCGACGCGAAAACAGAGGGCCAGTCTGCGCCGCCACCTGAGCACGCCGGCAAAGGCACGGTGCGCCGCCGCGTGGAGGGCGCAGGCATTCCCGGACCCAGGCCGGAACATGCCGCCAGGGCCGCGCCCGCCTCCGCCAGGCCCGCCGACGCGACTGCGCCCGAAGACGATCTGCTGGATGACACCGAAACAGCCGTCGATGAAGACCGCCGGACGCGCAAGTCGCGGGCTCGGATGCGGCCGGTGGTGCCCTACGTCGAGGTTCCCCCGCTTGCCGGCGACACCGAGCCGGGCGATGTCGCGCTGGCGTTCATGAACTGGCTCCAGCGCGGGGTGGGTGACGGCAGCATCAAGTACAACGAGGCTGGCGCGATGGTCCATTTCGTCGCGCACGGCATGCTGTTGGTCTCGCCTCGCATCTTCCGGGAGTACGCCGCTCTGGCGGGCCTGGATGAGGATGCCGGTGAGCCACCCGAGCGCGACAAGCGAGGCGCGGTCGTACAGCGCGAAGTGCTGCGTGCCGGATGGCACCTGGTGGGTGCCGGGCGAACCAACATCCACGCCTTCGCGGTAACGAAGCGCGGTGGGGTGAAAGCCGGGAAGCTCGCTGCGGTGGTGATCCTGCACCCCGAGCGCTGGTTCAATCCGGTGCCTCAGACGAACCCCTGCATCCAAGCGCAGACGAGCATCGAGACGGCCTGAAAATGCTAAAGGCATCCATTCGACGTCTACCGAAACACCGTTCGTCGTATGCAAATGTATTGCATGTTGACAATGCTCTGGGGGAGGCTAGTTTTGACCATGAGCGGGATGGACGTTGTTGCAGGCAAGGGCGCCCGCCCTTGT
>JAGRGD010000083.1 GCA_020445665.1 Rhodocyclaceae bacterium | reverse complement strand
TCGATCCGGACAAGGCGCGCGAGTTCCACGACGAGACCCTGCCCAAGGAGTCGGCCAAGGTGGCCCACTTCTGCTCCATGTGCGGGCCCCACTTCTGCTCGATGAAGATCACCCAGGACGTGCGCGAATACGCCGCCCAGCAGGGCATCGGCGACACCGAGGCCCTCGCCGCCGGCATGCAGGAGAAGGCCGTCGAGTTCGTCAAGGCCGGCGCCGAGATCTACCGCAAGGTGTGAGGACCAACCGCGCCCGGTCCGGCCACGGCCGGATCAGGCGCGGACATCGCTCGGAACGACCTCAGTCAGCCGCGAAGCAGTAGAACAGCCCGTCACCCCCGGTACTGCGCAGCGCCGTCTGGCTGCACCCGCCCCGGCTCGGATGGGCAGAGTTCCAGGACGTGGCCCAGTTGTCGTCGGTGGGGCCGGCGACGTCGTGATGGCCGACCATTGCCACGCCCTCGTCCCCGCCCTTCGTCCAGTTGCCGCAGGTCATGTCACTGAACGGCGGGCTCGGCGGAAAGGCGGTGCCGTCCGGACGCGAGCCCGTCAGGATGTCGTGCCGGTTGGGTTTCTCGGTGCGCCCATTGACGATCGCTCCGGTCTCGTCGAGGAGGGCCTCCTTGCCGAGTTGTGCCGAGCCCGAATGCAGATCGGCCACATCCTTTGCGATCATCACCCCCTTGGCGTTGTACCAGGGGCCCTGGCCGATCCGGTCACGGGCATGCACCGCGCCCGGTTCGCGCAGACCGGCCGCCTGGGTGCTGAGGTAGGCCCGCCAGGTCTTGCCACCGGCGCCGGCTGACTCGGCGAGTTTCTGGCAATGGGCATCGGCGCCTGCCAGACCGCCCAGGTCCGCCCCGTTGCCGGGTCCGACGCTGGTGACGAAGAATGACATCTCCGCTGCGTGGGCGGCGCCGAGGCCCAGCCCGCCCAGCGAGACAACGGATCCAACAACCACCGACCACCTTCTTCTTGTCGCGAAACGCATGGTGACGCTCCTTCTCTCCGGTTGAGGGTGCTGCTTAGATGTCATAGACCGGAATCGGTTCGCCCGCCGACGGGCAAGAAGAAGCCCCGACAGGCGGTGCCTGCCGGGGCTATTCTGATTCGACGCGGCCGCTCTGTCAGGCTGCGGCGGTCTCGACTTTCGGTGCCGAGCTGCGGATCAGGTGGTCGAAGGCCGACAGGGCGGCCTTGGAGCCTTCGCCCATCGCGATCACGATCTGCTTGTAGGGCACCGTCGTCGCATCGCCCGCAGCAAAGACGCCGGGCACGCTGGTCTCGCAGCGGGGATTGACCTCGATCTCGCCGAAGCGGGAGAGCTCGACCGAGCCCTTGAGCCAGTCCGTGTTCGGCAGCAGTCCGATCTGGACGAAGACGCCCTCGAGCTCGACGTGGCGGCTCTCGCCGCTGGCCCGGTCGGTGTAGGCGATGCCATTGACCTTGCCGTCGGCGCCGGTCACCTCGGTGGTCTGGGCGTTGCAGTGGATGTCCACATTGTCGAGGCTGCGCAGCTTGGCCTGAAGTACCGCGTCGGCGCGCAGCTTGTCGGCGAACTCGAGCAGGGTCACATGGCCGACGATGCCGGCCAGGTCGATGGCCGCCTCGACGCCGGAGTTGCCACCGCCAACCACCGCGACGCGCTTGCCCTTGAAGAGCGGGCCGTCGCAGTGCGGGCAGTAGGCCACGCCGCGACCGCGGTACTCGCGCTCGCCCGGCACGTTCAGTTCACGCCAGCGGGCGCCCGTGGCGAGGATGACCGAGCGGGCGCGCAGCGAGGCGCCTCCGGCCAGCTTGATCTCCGACAGCTCGCCCGGCACCAGCGCCTCGGCACGCTGACCGTCGATGATGTCCACCTCGTACTGTTTTACGTGCTGCTCGAGGGCGGCGACGAGCTTCGGCCCCTCGGTCTCCTTGACCGAGATGAAATTCTCGATGGCCATGGTATCCATCACCTGACCGCCGAAGCGCTCGGAGACGATGCCGGTGCGGATGCCTTTGCGTGCGGCATAGATGGCCGCCGCCGCGCCGGCCGGCCCACCACCGACGATCAGCACGTCGAAGGGGTCCATCTCGGCGATCTTCGCGGCTTCCCGTGCCTGGGCGCCGGTATCAATCTTTGCGAGGATCTCCTTGAGGCTGGTGCGTCCCTGTCCGAAGGGCTCACCGTTCAGGAACACGGTCGGCACGGCCATGATCTTGCGCGCCTCGACCTCGGCCTGGAACAGGGCACCGTCAATCATGGTGTGGCGGATGTTGGGGTTGAGCACCGCCATCAGGTTCAGCGCCTGCACCACGTCCGGGCAGTTCTGGCACGACAGGGAGATGAAGGTCTCGAATTCGAAAGACCCGTCGAGGGCCTTGATCTGTTCGATGACCTCGGGCTCGACCTTGGGCGGATGCCCCCCCGCCTGCAGGAGCGCGAGCACAAGGGAGGTGAATTCGTGGCCCATCGGGATGCCGGCGAAGCGCACGCCCATGCCGGCCCCTTGCCGGCTGACAGAGAAGGACGGCGCCCGTACGGCGGCGTCGCGGGTCTCGGCCAGCGTGATGCGGTCGGAGAGCTCGGCGATCTCCTTCAAGAGCGCCAGCATCTCGGCGGACTTGGCGCCGTCATCCAGATTGGCCACCAGCTCGATCGGCTGGGTGACATTCTGGAGGTAGGTCTTGAGCTGGTTCTTCAGGTTCGTATCGAGCATTTCGGGCCTCCGATCCCAATTTCGGGCGAAAAAATGCCCGGGGCATGCACCCCGGGCGAGGGGGCAAAACTCAGATCTTGCCGACGAGGTCCAGCGACGGCGCCAGGGTGCTTTCACCCGGCGTCCACTTGGCCGGGCAGACTTCGCCAGGATGCGACGCGACGTACTGGGCGGCCTGAACCTTCCGGACCAGTTCCTTGGCGTCGCGACCGATGCCCAGATCGTGAATCTCGGCGACCTTGATCTCGCCTTCCGGGTTGATCACGAAGGTGCCGCGCAGGGCCAGACCCTCTTCTTCGATCATCACGTCGAAGTTGCGCGAGATCACGCCGGTCGGATCGCCGACCATCGGATAATGGATCTTCTTGATGGTGTCCGAGGCGTCGTGCCACGCCTTGTGGGTGAAATGGGTGTCGGTCGAGACCGAGTAGACCTCGACGCCCATCTCCTGCAGCTTGGCGTAGTTGTCGGCCAGGTCGCCCAACTCCGTCGGGCAGACGAAGGTGAAGTCGGCCGGGTAGAAAAACACGACAGACCACTTGCCCAGCAGATCCTGGTCGCTCACGGGCTTGAACTCGCCCTTGTGGTAGGCGGTGGCCTTGAACGGCTTGATCTTGCTGTTGATGAGGCTCGACATGGTGCTATCTCCTTTATGGGTTGAGGGTGTTACGTCGATCTGTGGAAATCATCTTATGGCGCGCCACTGAATTAATCCAATTGAGCGCACCGATAGTCTCTATAGGGAATGCCTATGACTGTCCGCCTGTCGCGCCGGCTTGCCGATCCGACGGACGGGCACTGCATCATGACATGGGGGCACGCAGCGACGACGACAAGCCCCCGGTACGGCGCACCGCCAGGCAGGCCGCCCGTGCATCCAGTGTAGTCGGCAGATCGGACCCTGCTGCGCCGCGGCGTTGATCTGTATCAGCAATCGGTGAATTGAGAGGTCGCGCGGGTCAGGCCCCAAAGTGGCGGGAGAATCCCGGCGGTACCCCGGCCGCGGCGTTGCGCGCGTAGTCGAAGAAGACGATGCCGGTCTTGCCGTGGGCGACCCGACGGCCCGACTCGGCCTCGTCCAAGGCCCACACCAGATCGCAGCCCCGCTCCCAGAAGTCGGTGGCGGTCATCGATACACGCACGGTCTCGCCATGATGGGCCTCGGAGCGGTACTGGAGCGCCGCATCGGCCACGATCACGCCGATGCCGTCCATGTCCTGCTCGTCATAGCCGAGCTGGGCGAAGAAGCGCATCCGCGCTTCGGAGACCACCGACAACAGCAGGGCGTTGTCCAGGTGGTTCATGCGGTTCATGTGGCTCGCGTAGAGCAGGATGTCGGTCTGGAAGAAGAAGGTGTCCGGCAGGTCGATCTTGACGCGCGCCATTGGGGGTCCTCGGGTCGGGAAGCGGGGGAAAGGGGGAAAATCCGAGGCGCAAGAATTGCAGAGCCGCCCCGCGACCGCAAGCCGGCGGCGGTGGGCGGCCCTGCGATCCGGCTGCCAGCGACGCCGCTGGCAGGCCGGTCAGTCGGGGTCGGCTCAGCGGCCGCCGAGCAGGCCGCCCAGCATCGACAGCCCCTGTTGCAGCAGCTGCTCGTTGCCCTCGAGGGAGCCCCCCGGACTCAACTTGTCGATCAGGCCCGGCAACTGGTCGGCCAGACCGTTGCCGGCCTGGTCGGCGGTCATGCCGACCTGACCGCCGAGGGATGTCAGCAGGTCGCTGCCGAGCGCCTGCTGGATCTGCTCGCCGCTCACGGGCAGGTTGTCGCCGCCCCCGATCCAGGAGGCCACCTGGGCTGCCAGACCACCCTCCTGCAACTTGCTGATCAGGCCCATGACGCCGCCTTCCTGCTGCAGCAGCGATTGCACCAGCTGCATCAATGGCGACGCGCCATCACCACCGCCACCTGCCAGTCCACCGAGCATCTGCCCCGCCACCTGGTCGAACAGTCCCATCGTGATCTCTCCTCGTGTTGCGTTCACTGGAGCGACGCATGATCCCCCGACTCTGCGCCACCCTCAAGCGCGGTGACCCGAATTTACCTTGCACCGTCCCTCCGCGGCGGCGGGTTAGAATACGGCCCTTCCGAATCCTTCCGCCCGACCATGAACCAGGATGACCTGAAACGCGCCGCTGCGCTGGCTGCCCTCGAGTACGTGGTCGAGGGCGAGATCGTTGGCGTTGGCACCGGCTCGACCGCCAACCATTTCATCGACGGGCTGGCCGGCATCAAGGATCGCATCCGCGGCGCGGTGGCCAGTTCCGAAGCCAGCGCCGAGCGGCTCGCCGGCCACGGCATTCGCCTGTTCGACCTCAACGAGGTCAGCGCGATGCCCGTGTATGTGGACGGCGCCGACGAGATCGACAGCGGCCTGTCGATGATCAAGGGCGGCGGTGGCGCCCTGACCCGCGAGAAGATCGTCGCCGCGGTCGCCACCCGCTTCGTGTGCATCTGCGACGCGACCAAGCAGGTGGCCACCCTTGGCCGCTTCCCGCTGCCCGTCGAGGTGATACCGATGGCCCGCGAGCATGTGGCCCGGCGTCTGACAGCCCTCGGTGGCACGCCGACCCTGCGCGAGGGCTTCACCACCGACAACGGCAACGTGATCCTCGACGTGCACGGGCTGTCCATCACCGACCCAGTGACGCTGGAGAGCGAAATCGACCACATCGCGGGCGTCGTCGCGAACGGTCTGTTCGCTCGCCGCGGTGCCGACGTTCTGCTGCTCGCCGCCAGCGACGGCGTTCAGCGGTCGGTGCGCAACTGAACTGAAATAATTCCGTCATCAAGGACTGGTACGGTCTGACCCTCGCCACACGTCGCCCCTTATGATGAACGAACACACCTCGAAGCAGTTCGACTCCGAACTGGAGCAGATGCGAACCCGTGCCCTGCAGATGGGCGGGCTGGTGGAGCAGCAGATCAACCGCGCAGTCAATGGCCTGGAAACGGGCGACCTGACGGAGATCGAAGAGGTCATCGCCACCGACAAGACGGTGAATCGCTTCGAGGTCGAGCTGGACCAGCTGTGCAGCCACATCATCGCCCGCCGCCAGCCCACCGCGGTGGACCTGCGCATGGTGATGACCGTGGTGCGCATCGTTCGTGACCTGGAGCGGGTCGGCGACGAGGCCAAGAAGATCGCCAAGATGGCGCGCTCCCTGCATACCGCCGACACGGCGCCGCCGACGCCCCACGTCACGATTCGTCACGCCGCCAGCCTTGCGGTGACGATGCTGCGCGAATCCCTCGACGCCTTCGCCCGCCTCGACCTGGAACTGGCCGCCTCGGTGGTCCGGCAGGACAAGGCGGTGGACGCCGAATTCAAGGCGCTGATGCGCCAGCTCATCACCTACATGATGGAAGACCCGCGGACGATCTCGCGTTGCATCGAGTTGCTGTTCGTGGCCAAAGCCATCGAGCGGATCGGCGACCACGCCAAGAACATGGCCCAGTACGCGGTCTACATGGCCAAGGGCGAAGACGTCCGCCACGGCGGCATCGAGGCCATCGAGCGCGCAGCTCGGGACTGAGCACCGGCCGGGGTCCCTCCGGACCCCGGGATGAAAAAAGGACGGCCTTGCCGTCCTTTTTCTTTGCCCGATCGGACGTTATTGATCCGACTGCGGCACGAAGCCCTGGATCTGGTCGGCGCCGCCGTCCTCGAAGAAGTGCTTCTCCATCTGCTCTGCCAGATACTTGCGGGCACGGGCATCCATCAGGTTCAAGCGGTTCTCGTTGATCAGCATGGTCTGGTACTTCACCCACTGCTGCCACGCCTCCTTGGAGACGTTCTCGAAAATCTTCTTGCCCAGCTCGCCGGGGACCGGCGGGAAGTCGAGGCCTTCGGCCTCGCGGCCCAGCTTGATGCAGTTGACCATGCGGGTCATTGCCACTCCTTGTTCATCGTTTGTTGCGCGGGGATGGCCTGATTCTACCAACACCCGGCATCAGCCGCCGTGCTGCTCGCTCATTGCCCAGCGATTCTTGCCGCCGGTCTTGGCGCGGTACATGGCGGCGTCGGCGGCGGCAACCAGGCCACGGACATCGCCGGCATCGAGCGGGTAACAGGCAAGCCCGACGCTGGTCGTCAGGGAGACCTCGCGCCCTTCGAACTCGAACACGGTGCTGGCGACACAATCCACCACCCGTCGGGCAAGCTCCTGAAGATGGCTGTCCTCACTGTCCGGCACCAGGATCGCGAACTCGTCGCCCCCGAAACGGAACAGCATCTCGTGACGCCGGACGACCCGTCCGATGACCTCGGCCAGGGCCACCAGAACCCGGTCACCGGCCTGATGTCCGAAGGTGTCATTGACTGGCTTGAAGCCATCGAGGTCGAACACCAGCAGCCCGGTCTGACGGTTTCGACGCTGGCTCTCGGCGATCGCACGCTCCATCTCCTCGTCGAACCGGCGGCGGTTGAAAAGGCCGGTGAGGGCATCGCGTTCGGCCTGGTGCTGGAGAATCTCGGCCGAGCGGCGGATCTCGGTGACGTCCTCGAAGATCCAGACCCGCCCGATAGTGATGTCCGAACCCTCGCGGGTCACGACCACGGACGAATCGGTGATCACCCGACCGTCCTTGAGGCGGAACTCGTACTCGTCGCTGCCGTGACCGGCGTCCAGCACCTCGCTGACGTGGCGGCGATAGCCATCGGCCCCCTCCATCTGCGACTCGCAGCGCCCGAACAGCACCACGTCGCGCATGCCGAAGAGGTTCTCGTCGGCGGCGAAGCCCCACATCCGCAGGAACGCATGGTTGAGGTACAGGACGCGTTGCTCGGTGTCCATCAGCACGATGCCCGGGCGGATCGCGTCGAGCACCGCCGCCAGGCGCTGGCGCTCGTCCTTGGTGCGCAACAGGTAGTGCTCCGACAGGGAGCGCGCGCGGCGCATCTCGGCAACGCTCTCGAGCAGGCGCAGTTCCGCCTCCTTGCGCGACTGGATCGGCTCGCCGGACATTCGCACGGCACCGAGCCGGCCGCGCTCGTCCATCACCGGTGTCCAGTGGCAGGCGATCCAGATGACGCCGCCGTTGCGGTGTTCGAGGCGCACCTCGAAGCTGGTGCTCTCGTGGTCGTCGAAGGCATGGCCGGCCTGCTGATGGCAGTAGGCCCGGTCGGTCTGGTGCACCAGCAGGGCGATCGGATCCTCGGCCGCCAGGCACTCCCGGGTCGAATAGCCGGCAATGGCCTCCACCGAGGGACTCACCCAGCTCAGTCGGCGCTCCGGCGAAAACAGCACCTCGAGGCCATGGACGGAGTTGGCCACGAGGCGCATCTCGCGCTCGGAGCGCAGTACGGCATCGAGTCGGGCCGACAGGTCCGCGGTTCGCGAATCCAGGCCGCTGTCGACGCCACTCAGTGGCACCGCAGGCAGGTCGGCAAGCATGGACTCGAGGCGTTCCGACGCCCGCTCGCGCCGGCGCGCCAGCAACACCGCCGCCAGGCCGCCAGCGAGGGCGCCGACGATCACGCCGACCGCAAAATTCACATGGCTGCCCAGCACCAGGTCCGCCAGCAAACCCGCTGCCAGGGCCGCAACGAGCACCAGCAGGGGCTCGACGGGGCCGGGAGAGCGGCTTGGGCCGGACATGGGCAGACTCACAGCACCTTGACCAGCACCTTGGAGCGGCGCTGGTAGTTGTAGAGCTCACGCTTCTGCTGGGGCAACTGCTCTGGGTCGGTTTCGGCAAAGCCACGCTCCCGGAACCAGTGGGCTGTGCGGGTCGTGAGCACGAACAGGCGCTGGAGGCCAAGGGCCCGCGCACGTTGCTCGATGCGGCGCATAAGCATGTCACCGAGGCCAGCCCGGCGGTACTCGTTCTGAACCGCGAGGCAGGCCAGTTCGGCCGACTGCTCCTCGCTGAACGGATACAGTGCCGCGCAGCCCACCAGCACGCCATCGTGCTCGACCAGCGTGAAGCGCTTGATCTCCTGCTCGAGCAGCTCGCGGGAGCGTCGTACCAGTGCCCCCTCGGCCTCGAGGGGGCCGATCAGCGCCACCAGCGCGCCGACATCGTCGGGCGAGGCATCGCGCAGGCGGAACAGCGGGTCGCGGCTGACCAGTGTGCCGACCCCCTGGTGGGTGAAGAACTCCAGCAGCAGGCCACCGTCCTTGTCCCGGTCGATCAGATGCACGCGACCGACACCGCGCCGCACGGCACGGATCGCGCAGGGCAGGTAGTAGTCCAGGTCTTCGGTCAGGCCCCGCCCCTGGTCGAACATCTGCTCGGCTTCGTCGGCGGTCACCGACTCGATCAGGCGCCCGGCATCGTCGAGCAGGCCCGGCGCGTCGCACAGGTAGATGAGCTTGTCGGCCTTGAGGGCGATGGCGACGGCCTCTGCCACCTCCTCCATCGCCAGATTGAAGATCTCCCCGGCCGGAGAAACGCCCAGCGGAGAGATCAGCACCACGTTGTTCTGGTCGAGATCGGCGGAAATCTCCTCCGCGACGATCTTGCGCACCGCGCCGGTGTACTGGAAATCCACGCCGTCGACGACGCCGACCGGGCGGGCCGTGATGAAGTTGCCCCCGGTCACGCGCATGTAGCTGCCCGCCATGGGCGTGTTGGGCAGGCCCTGGGAGAGCAGCGCCTCGATCTCGATGCGGGTCACCGCCATCGCGGCCTTGACGCACTCGAGGGCGTCGGCGTCAGTGACACGGAGGCCGTTGTGGATGCGCGGCTCCAGGCCCCGGGACACCAGCGCGGCCTCGATCTGGGGGCGCGCGCCATGCACCAGCACCAGACGGATGCCCAGCGCAGCCAGCAGATTGCAATCGCAGGCCAGCTTCTGTGCGGAATCGCCACCGGCCACCTCGCCGCCGAAGGCGATGACAAAGGTCTTGCCGCGGAAAGCGTGAATATAGGGTGCGGCGGCCCGCACCCAATTCACGAATGGCTGGGTATCTGCCGTCGAGGCGAGCTCGGAGGTGTACTGAAAGGCGTCTGGCATCGGGTCGGTTCGCCGCAATCCACGGGCGAGTCGCCCGTCATTTCCATTCTATCCGCTCGGCGGCCACGACAGGAGCCAGACATCAGGCGAGTGCCGCCTCCAGTCGTTCGCAGACGGTGCGCAGCACCTTGATCCGGGCGTAACGCTTGTCGTTGGCCTCGACCAGCGTCCATGGCGCGATGTCGGTGGAGGTCCGGTCGACCATGTCGCACACGGCCTCGCTGTACTCGTCCCACTTCTCCCGGTTGCGCCAGTCTTCCTCGGTGATCTTGAAGCGCTTGAACTCGACCTTCTCCCGCTCCTCGAAGCGCCGCAATTGCTCTTCCGACGAGATCGCCAGCCAGAACTTGACCACCACGGCGCCATGGGCGACCAGTTGTGCCTCGAAGTCATTGATCTCGGAGTAGGCGCGCATCCAGTCGGCGGTGGTGCAGAAGCCCTCGATCCGCTCGACCAGCACGCGCCCGTACCAGGATCGGTCGAAGATCGTGAACCGGCCCTGGCGGGGGAGCTTGCGCCAGAAGCGCCACAGGTAGGGCTGGGCGCGCTCCTCCTCGCTCGGCGCGGCGATCGGCACCACCGAGCACTGGCGCGGATCGATCGCCTGGATCATGCGCCGGATGCTGCCACCCTTGCCGGCGGCGTCGTTGCCTTCGAAGACACAGATCACCGAGCGGTCCCGCAGGCGCTTGTGTCGGGACAACCGCCCCAGCCGCTCCTGCAGCTGCTTGAGTTCCTCGTTGTACGTCTTCTTCGGCAGCGACAGCGTCAGATCGAGCGCCGACAGCACGTTGCGCTCGTCGAGGCGGCCGTGGAACAGCGGCGGCTCCGCGCTGCGGCGAGTGTGGTCCGGCAGGTCCAGGCGGCGGCGGATCGACTCGAGCAGGATGCGGCCGATGGTGAGCGAGCGGTAGCGGTCGTCGAGACCGGGCACGATATGCCACGGCGCGTCACCGGTGCTGGTGCGCCGCACCAGGTGTTCGGAGACGCGGCGGAACCTGTCGTACTCCTCGAAGCGGCGCCAGTCTTCCTTGGTGACCCGCCAGCGGGTCTTCTTGTCGTCCTCGAGGGTTTCGAGCCGGTTCTTCTGGGCCTTCTTGGACAGGTGCAGCCAGAACTTCACCAGCAGGGCGCCTTCGTCCGCCAGCATGCGCTCGAAGCGCACGATGGAAGCGGCCCGGTGTTCGGAGATCTCGTCGACGATGCGGCCCTGCCCGTCGTCCCCCTGCAGGGCCAGCGAGTACCACGAGCCAAACAGCAGGCCGACCTTGCCGCGGGGCGGCAGATCACGCCAGAAGCGCCACATGGGCGGCCGTTCATGCTCTTCCTCGGTCGGCACACCGAAGGCGCGGGTCTCGACATAACGCGGATCGAGCCACTCGTTGAGCAGATGCAGCGTCTCGCCGCGTCCGGCGCCATCGACGCCGTTGATCAGCACGATGACCGGAAACCGGCCCGCCTCTTTCAGTTCGTACTGGACATTGAGCAGATCGGTGCGCAACTGCGCCGCCTCCGCCTCGTAGCGGGCCTTGTCCACCGTGTGCCCCAGTTCCGCCGACTCGAACATCCGCCCTCCCCGACCGTTTCCCGGTCTTGTTGTTTCGATCGATTCAGAAGTCGCCCCACGCAGCCTGCATCACTGCCAGGGCCGCCAGGCCGGCGGTCTCGGTGCGCAGCACGCGCGGCCCCAGACTCACCGCCTCGCAGCGTCCACCTGCGAACAGGGCCAGCTCACGATCACCCCAGCCCCCCTCGGGCCCGACCAGAATTTCGCAAGGTCCGGCCGGACGGGGCAGTGCCGCGAGTCGTCGGGTCGCGCCGGGCGCCAGCGCCAGCCGAACCGCCCCGTTCTCCCGCGCCAGAAACTCGTGCAGGGGGAGCGGCGCCTCGACCGGCGGCACCCAGTTGCGGCCGGACTGCTCGCAGGCGGAGATGACCACCTGTTGCCAGTGTCTTAATCGTTTGTCGGCCCGATCACCGGTGAGCTTGAGGACACATCGCTCGCTGACCAGCGGCACCACCGCGCTGACGCCGAGTTCGACGGCCTTCTGGATGACCCAGTCCATCTTGTCGCCGCTCGCCAGGGCCTGCACCAGGATGACCTCGAGGGGGGACTCCCGTGGCGGCTCCGACCAGGCGCCCAGTTCGACGCTGGCCCGCCGGCCCAGGGCGACGAGCGTCGCGCTCACCTCGCGACCGCTGCCATCGAACAGCACGAGGGGCTGCCCGGGCTTCATGCGCAGCACCTTGTCGGCGTGGTGCGCCACCGCCGAAGGCAGCTCGAAGACGCCCGTCTCGGGCAGGGCCGCTGGGCAAAAGAAGCGCGGGATCATCATGCTAGTATAAGGCCGACCCCACTCCGAGACGCCCGCCCGATGGTACGAACGACCACGCCGGTCTGCGATTTCGGCCAGCCCGCGCCGGCTTTCGACCTGCCCGGTGTCGATGGCCGGCGCCACACCCCGACCTCCGCCCGCGGCCCCAACGGGCTGCTGGTGATGTTCATCTGCAACCACTGCCCCTTCGTCAAGGCGGTGCTCGATCGCATCGTGCGTGACACCCGCGCCCTGCAGGCCGAGGGCATCGGCAGCATCGCGGTCATGTCGAACGACCCGGCCGCCCAGGCAGAGGACAGCTGGGACAACATGGTGGCCGTGGCCCGCGAGCGGGATTTCCCGTTCCCGTACGTCCTCGACGAGCACCAGACCGTGGCGCGCGCCTTCGGCGCGGTGTGCACGCCGGATTTCTTCGGCTACAACAGCGAGCTCGCGCTGCAGTATCGCGGCCGCCTCGACGCCTCCGGCATGCAGCCGGCGGCCGCCGACGCGCCCCGCGAGCTGTTCGAGGCCATGTGCCAGGTGGCCCGCACCGGATACGGACCGGAGCACCAGATCCCGAGCATTGGCTGCTCGATCAAGTGGAGAGAAGACTGACATGCCGTCCGCTGCCGTTCGCCTGGGCAGGGCCCGTGCCCTCGAATCGCTGGTCCGAGAGATCGCACGCGACGAGATCCTCCCGCGCTACCTGAAGACCGCCCGCAACCGGAAGGCCGACGGCTCGCTGTTCACCGAGGCCGATATCGAATCCCAGCGCAAGCTGGCCGAGGCGCTGCCCAAGCTCGCGCCGGGCGCGGTGCTGGGCGAGGAGATGAACGCCGAGGAGCAGGCGCGGGTGTGGAAGGAGGGGCGCAAGGGCCTGTGGTGCATCGACCCCATCGACGGCACCACCAACTTCGCCAACGGCATCCCGTTCTTCTGCGTCTCGGTGGCCTACATGATGGATCACGAGCCGCTCTTCGGCGTGGTCTATAACCCGGTCACCGACGAGTCCTTCTTCGCGGCCAAGGGGGCCGGCGCGTATCTCAATGGCGTCGAACTGCCCCTGCGGGCACCGGCCGCGCGGCTGGCCGATGCGGTCGCCGGCGTCGATTTCAAGCGCATCAGCCACCATCTGGGCAACGAACTCGCGGTACGACCGCCCTACTACTCGCAGCGCAACTTTGGCGCGAGCGCGCTGGAGTGGTGCTTGGTCGCCGCGGGCC
>JAGRGD010000082.1 GCA_020445665.1 Rhodocyclaceae bacterium | reverse complement strand
TGGCCGGCGAGCCGGTCGGCGAGGAACTCGACCGCCAGGTAGGTTTCACCCCACGGGCGGGCCCAGCGCACCGGCAGGGCGGAGCTGGCCTCGATGGCCGCGCGCAGGCGGGCGAAGCGCGCCTCGCCGCGGCTCAGGAACAGGGGCAGCACGACCAGCTCGCTGGCCCCTTCGGCGGCCAGCGCCTCTGACGCCGACTGTATCGAGGCGGTGGTGCGCGCGTCGGTGACGAAGACCAGGCGGGCGGCGTGGCGGTCGGCGAAGCGGTCGAACTGGTCGCGGATCTCCTCGTTGCCGAGGAAACCCCGGTCGGGCGCGGCGACCAGGAAGGCGGTCCCGGCGGCAGCGGCCCACGGGGCGCCGGCCCACAGCAGCGTGGCAATGACGAGGCGTGCGACAAGACGGGGCATGGCGATCTCCTAGAAGCGGTAGCTGAAACTGAACGACAGGCTGCGGCCGGGCTGGGAATAGAACGCCACCCCGGCGGGGCTGCGGGCATCCGCCTGGCGGATGTCGCTCCACAGCCAGTAGGTCTGGTCGAACAGGTTGTCGATGCCCAGCTGGAGCCGCGCCTCGGGCGTCGGCGACCACCAGGTGGCGAGGTGGACCACCGCGTAGCCCGGCGGGCGGAACCAGGGGTCGTCGGGGTCGTCATCGACCCGGTCCTTGCGGGTCGCGGCCAGGACCTGCCCCTGGGCGCCCCAGCGCACGGTCTCATGGCGCAGGGTCAGCGACAGGCGGGCCGGCTCCACGCTGTCGAGGGGCTGGCCGCTGTCCTCGTTGGTGCCGTGGGCCCAGGCCACCGCGCCGGCGATCTGCCAGGCCGGGACGACATCCCACTGGCCCCGCAGCTCGGCGCCGTAGATGCGCACGCGGGAGACATTGCGCGCCATGAAGGTCGCCGACAGGTCGGCGATGCAGGCCGGGTCTTCGGGGCAGGCGAGGCGCACCTGCTCGATGAAGTTGCGGTAGTGGTTATCGTAGATCGCCACCTGGGCGCGGGCGGTGCGGGTGTTCAGGCGCAGGCCCAGTTCGACGCCGGTGCTGGTCTCGGGCGACAGGTCCGGGTTGGGGCTGATGCCGTAGCGCTGGACCGAGTTGCGGAAGGCGCCGTTCACCTCCTCGTAGTTGGGTGCCCGGAAGCCGCGCACCACCTGGCCGAACACCGACCAGACGCCGTCGAGGTGGAGCAGGGCGGCGAGCTTGGGCGAGAAGGCGTGGTCGGTCTGCGACACCGCCTGCTTGCCGTTGGCCTCGAGCACGGCGCGGGACAGGGCGTCGAGGCGGGGCTCGAGATGTCGCCAGTCGAAGCGCAGGCCCGGGGTGACGACCAGGGTGCCGTCGCGCAGGTGGATTTCGTCCTGGGCGAACAGGCCCGCCGTGTCGGTCTGCCCGTCGGGGAAGTCCCGCAGCGGGAAGGCGTCGCCGGCCAGCGATTTTGCGACCGTGCCGGCGGTCTCGTTGAAGACGGTCGCGTCGCGCAGGGTGTCGCTGCGGGTCCGGCCCAGGTCCAGGCCGTAGCTCAGGAACTGGGGCCGCTCGCCGCCCAGGGTGGTATCGAGCTGGAGGCTGGCGCCGGTCAGGGTCTGGCCGAACGCGAAGTGCTGCACCACGCGGCAGTCGTTGCCGGCGCCGCGGCTGGCCGAGCAGGTGGCGCCGGTGTCGGTGCGGCGCTGCACGTTGTCGTTGTCGGTCCGGGTGCGCTGGTGGTGCAGGCGGAGCAACAGGTGATCGTAGAAGGCCTGCGCCGGGCGGTGTTCCCACTCCACGCTGAGGCGCTGGCGCTCGCTCCGGTCCTCGCCCTCCATCTCGGTGACCTTGGGCAGCGTGGCGCTCAGCCGTAGCACCTCGATGTCGGCGCTGCGCTCGCGGGCTTCGGCGATCAGGCCGAGCCGGTGGCCCGGCGCGGGGCGCCACTCGAGGCGGCCGAGCAGCGCGCGGTCGCGTACCGACTGGGGGTTGGGGTGGCTGCGGGCGGCGCCGATGCCCGCGTCCACGCCCCGGTTGTCGAACTCGCTGGCGCGGGCGTCGCTGAAGCCAACCAGGGCGGAAAGCTCACCGATGCGCGCGGCGCCGACAACCGAGTGGCTGAGGGCGTCGTTGGCGCCTTGATAGGCGGCGCGGTAGCGGGCGGCGCGCGCCCGGACATCGGACAGCAGGTCGTCGGGCCGCAGGGTCAGGAAACCGACCACCCCGCCAATCGCGTCGGAGCCGTAGAGGCTCGAGGCAGGGCCCCGCAGCACCTCGACGCGGCGCAGGAAGGCAGGCGCCACGCCGAGCGGGGCGCTCATCGTGAAGTTGGTGGGGCCGCCGCCGTCGCGGAAGTCGCCCAGTCGCACGCCATCCACGAACTGGGCGACCCGGTTGTCCTCGATGCCGCGGATGTTGATGCGCGTCGCGCCGAAGCGGCGCAGGTCGCGGGCCACGGCGAGGTCGGGCTGGTCGCGGAACAGCGCCGCGTCGTCGGCCAGCACGCGGCGGGCGAGGGCGGAGGGGCCCTCCGCGGTCACCGTCGCCGGCACCGCGGCGGCGTCGCTGTCGCGGCGTGTGGCGGTGACGACCTGTTCTTCGAGGCGGGTGTCGTCGGCGCTGACGGGCAGCGCGAGCCCGAGGGCGAGGGCCGCCGCGCCGTTGCGCAGCCGGCCGGCTCCGGTAGAAAGGGACGAGGTGGGACCAGCGCGCATGCAGCCTCCGTTCGATGGGTTCGATTGGCTGGCTGCCTCCGGAAGACGGGGGTGGCTGGCGGTGTCGCCGGGCGGGTGAGGTCCGACCTATAATTAATGAGAATGATTCGCATTAAACAGTTCGGTGCCACCCCTGTCAAGCCCGCCACCGGCCGGTTCCTGCATACTCGGCCTGCCGGGTGGCTGCCGACAGGGCCACCATGACCACGGGAGGGGCCTCGATGGCCGATTCAGAGGACTACGACTACGTGATCGTCGGCGCCGGCACGGCCGGCTGCCTGCTGGCCAACCGGCTGTCGGCGGACGGCAGCGCGCGGGTGCTGCTGCTGGAGGCTGGCGGCCACGACAACCTGCCGTGGATCCACATCCCGATCGGCTACCTGTTCTGCATTGGCAACCCGCGTACCGACTGGTGCTACCGCACCGAGCCCCAGGCCGCCCTCGGCGGTCGGCAGATCCACTACGCGCGGGGGCGGGTGCTGGGCGGCTGCTCGTCGATCAATGGCATGGTGTACATGCGGGGCCAGGCCGCCGACTACGACGGCTGGGCGGCGGCCGGCTGCACCGGCTGGGGCTGGGACGACGTGCTGCCCCACTTCCTGCGCCACGAGGACTACGTGCACGGGGCCTCGGCGCTTCACGCCACCGGCGGGGAGTGGCGGATCGAGGAGCAGCGCCTGCACTGGCCGATCCTCGACGCATTCCGCGAGGCCTGCATCGAGTCCGGCATCCCGGGCACCGACGACTTCAACCGGGGCGACAACCACGGCGTCGGCTATTTCCAGGTGAACCAGCGGGGCGGCATCCGCGTCAATGCCCGCAAGGCCTTTCTGCGGCCGGCGCGGCGGCGGCGCAATCTGCGGGTGATGACCGACGCCCATGTCTCTGCGATCCGCTTCCGTGACCGCCAGGCGGTCGGGCTCGACTATGAGCGCGGTGGCGCGATGCACCGGGTGACGGCGCGGCGGGAGGTGATCCTGTGCGGCGGCGCGGTCAACTCGCCGCAGCTGCTTGAGCTGTCGGGCATCGGCGCGCCCGACCGGCTCGGCGAGCTGGGCGTCACGCCGGTGCACGCCGCGCCGGGTGTCGGCGAGAACCTGCAGGATCACCTGCAGATCCGGCTGGTGTTCTCGGTGAACGATGCCCTGACCCTGAACACCCTGGCCGGCAGCCGGCTGGGCAAGGCGCGGATCGGCCTCGAGTATCTGCTCAGGCGGCGGGGGCCGATGAGCATGGCGCCGAGCCAGCTCGGTGCCTTCGCCCGCTCCGATCCGGGCCGTGAGCGGCCCAACGTGGAGTACCACATCCAGCCCCTGTCGCTGGACCGCTTCGGCGAACCGCTGCACCCCTTCCCGGCGATCACCGCCAGCGTGTGCAACCTGCAGCCCACGAGCCGGGGCAGTATTCACGCACACTCGCCGGACTTCCGTATTCCGCCCCGGATCGATCCGAACTACCTGTCCACCGAGGCCGACCGCCAGGTGCTGATCGACTCGGTGCGCCTGACCCGCCGCATCATGGCTGCGGAGGCCCTGGCGCGCCACGCGCCGAAGGAGATCAAGCCGGGCGCCCACCTGAGCGAGGATGCCGACATCGCCCGCGCGGCGGCCGAGTTGGCGACGACGATCTTCCACCCGGTGGGCACCGCCCGGATGGGGGAGGACACCGGTTCGGTGGTGGATCCGCGGCTGCGGGTGCGGGGAGTCGGTGGCCTGCGGGTGGTGGATGCGTCGGTCATGCCGCGCATCACGTCGGGCAACACCAACGCGCCAACCCTGATGATCGCCGAGAAGGCGGCGGAGATGATCCTCGCGGACCGGTAGGGCGGTGTTCCGATGCGGGACTGATCGCGTACTGCCCGGGCGTCGGGCGGTACGATCGATCACGCCTTGGTCATGGGGTCTCGATGCGCGCTGACTGCTCGGCGAGCCAAACGGCGAAGTCGTCGGCGGCCATCGGGGGGGCGATGAGGAATCCCTGGCAGATCTCGCACTGCATGGTGCGCAGGGCCTCGAGCTGGGCCGGCCGCTCGACGCCCTCGGCGACGACGCGCAGGTCTTGGCTCGCGCCGAGCGCCACGACCGCCCGCGCGATCGCGCCGTCCCCCGGCTCGTTGCCGATCTCGGCGACGAAGCTCCGGTCGATCTTGATCGTGCTGACCGGCACCTGGCCCAGCGAGGCGAGGCTGGCATATCCCGTTCCGAAGTCGTCGATCGTGAGCGAGACGCCCAGCTCTCGCAGCGCTGGCAGGACAGAGCCGACGGCGGATTTGTCCAGGTAGCAGCTCTCGGTGATTTCCAGGTCCAGCGCCTCCGGATCCACGCCGTGGGTCTGCAGCGCATTCCTGAGGACATCGACAACCTGGCCGCTGGCGCACTGCCGGGCCGAGATGTTCACGGAGATGCGGGGGAGGGCGAGCGCGTCGGCCCGCCAGCTCGCAATCTGCCGGCATACCTCGTCGATCACGCAATTGCCCACCTGCACGATCAGGCCCGACAACTCGGCGACGGGCAGGAAGCTGTCGGGCAGCAACAGGCCCCGGCTCGGATCCTGCCAGCGCAGCAGGGCCTCGGCGCCGACGATGCGTTGCGTCGCGATGGACATCATCGGCTGGTAGTAGATGGCGAGCTCGTGTTCCTCGATCGCGCGGCGAAGGGCCGACTCGGTGTCCACGCGCGCCCGCACTGCCTCGCTGAGGGCTGGCGTGTAGAACTGCACGACATTGCCGCCGTGGTGCTTGGCCTGGTACATCGCGATGTCGGCATTTCGGATGAGCTCGGAAGAGTCTTCGCCATCGGTCGGAAACAGACACACACCCACGCTTACGCCGAGCACCAACTCCCGGCCCTCCAGTACGAAGGGGGCGGTCAGCGCGTCGATCACCTTGTCGGCGACGAGCGCGGCGCCCCAGGCTTCGGAGACCTCTTCGAGCACGATCCCGAACTCGTCGCCGCCGAGTCGGGCGAGGATATCTTCGGCGCGGACACAGGCCTGCAGGCGCTGGGCGGCAGCAACCAGTAGCGTGTCGCCTACATCGTGGCCGAAGCTGTCGTTGATGTGCTTGAAGCCGTCCAGATCGAGATAGAGCAGCGCGACGTCGCGCTTCTGGCGCCGCGCCCGGGCCAGCGCATGGTTAACGCGCTTCTGGAACATGACGCGGTTGGCCAGGCCCGTGAGGGAGTCGTGGTGCGCCATGAACTCCATCTGCCTGGCAGACTCGAGCCGGACGTTCTCGACTTCCCGCCGCGCGGAAATGTCACTCAGTGCGCAGCGGAACCTGGTCCCGTGGGTGTCGCCATCCGGCTCGCGGAGGCAGGTGAACTGGACGAAGAACGTGCTTCCGTCCGAGCGCTTCAGCTCCAGCTCCGTGTCGATGTGGCGCGCCTTGCTGGCCATGGCCGAGCGCCACTCGAGGTGCAGTAGATTCTGGGAGTCGTGTGCCACGAGATCGCTGAGGATCCGCCCGACAAGCGCCGACCGTTCTACGCCGAGCTGCGCAGCCATGGTCAGGTTTGCCTCGTGGATGCGCTGTTTGATGTCGAGGGTGAGATAGCCGACCGGCGCGAACTCGTAGAGGTCGTTGTAGCGATCACGGGACTGCTCGAGCTGCGCCTGGGCGTCCAGCAAATCCTCGTTCTGCATCTGCAGTTCGATCTGGTGGACCTGCAATTCGTGGGCAAGTCGCCGGACTTCGGCTTCGGACATCCGGGAGATACGTTCGTCAGGGGTGACGAGGGACTTCTCGGCGCGCGTCCGGAGATTGTCGGGAGGTGGCAGTGGACGGGCCTTTTCGTCCATCGTCATATCTCGGATGCAACGCCATCGCAGCAGTCGGGTCGGCCAGAAAGGAACCAACGGGACACTGCCGACGGCACTGCGATGTTGCAATGCGGATAACTGTAGACGGAAATGCCTGTGGTGGCGAATCGGTTACATGATGTGTCGAAGGGCGGCGCCTTGTCGCGACTCCGGCGAGGGGGCGTATTCGGCTCGCGGGTTCTTCAGCAACGGTGCCCCGGTGGGTCCGATTGCGCAGCGCGGACTAGGGTCTGTTCCTTGGCAGCGCGGACCGTGGCAACGTAGAGCGAGCCCGATGCGCTCGGTATCGGTCCGATCGCAATGTCTGCGGAGAAGGTGCTGCCATCGCGGCGGACACCGATCAGACTCAGGCCCGGGCGTCCCATGGGACGGGCGTTCGGCGCACGGTAATACGCCCGCCGCTGCTGCCGGTGCTGCTCGCGGATGTCATCGGGAATCAGGTCTTCGATGGGGCGCCCCGTCATGGTGCCCGCGGCATAGCCGAACAGGTCTTCGGCAAGCTGATTGACCTGAACGATCTCACCTTGACCGTTGGTCAGGATCGTCGCGTCTGGCAGGCGCTCGAGGAGCTGCTTGAAACGCTGCTCGGCCATCACGTGTTCGGTCCGGTCGATGAAATTGAGCACCACGCCCGCGACGGCGTTGTTGCCGGTCCGATAAACGGTGATCCGCAGCGAGTACCAGACACCGTCCCGCGAGCGGACCTCAAGCGTCCTTGGTTCGAGCGTGTTCAGGACCCGCTCCGTGTCGGCAACCAGCCCCTCGTATTCCAGCTTGTGCACGATGTGCTCGATTGGCCGCCCGACGTCTGCAGGGATCAGGTTGATCACGCGGCACGCGGCCGGCGTGAAGCGGCGGACCTTCAGGTCGACATCGAGGAAGATCGTCCCCAGCTCGGTGCTCATCAGCAGGTTCTCGAGATCATCGGTGGTGGCCTCGAGTTGCCGGATCTTGTCCTCTAGCTCGACATTGACCGTGTGCAGTTCCTCGTTGATCGAGCTGAGTTCCTCCTGTGAGGTCATCAGCTCCTCGTTCGACGACTGCAGTTCCTCGATGGTCGATTGCAGTTCCTCGTTGCTGGTCTCGAGTTCCTCGTTGGCGTTCTGGAGATTCTCGCGGTTCTCGACCAGCTCCTGTTCCAGCTGGTAGACGCGGTCCGAGTCGCCGATTTCTTCCGCATCCTGTGGCGATACGGCTGAATCCTGTGCGTCGACGGGCCCGCCGTCCTCGAACAGGATCATGAAGGCGCCGGGTTTGGGGAGATCTGCGGGAAGCGGACGCACGGTCAGGCTGACGCGACGCTCCCGCCCGTCCTCGGATCGGGTCCGTAGACGCTCGATGCGACGGATCTGTTGTGTTCGCGCGACTTCCCTGAGGGCGCTTGCGAGCTCGGCGCGGAGACCCTCCCTGGCCATTCTCAGCACGTTCATGCTGGCCCGCCCCGAGGCCGGCTCGAGATAGGCGCCGGATCGTCCATGGATGTACAGGACCTGGTGTCGCTCATCGACCACGACGCAGACTGGCGTGTGCTCCTTGAGGAGTGTGCTCCGGGTCAGGCGCTCAAGTTCGCCTTCGCCAGCATCCAGCTCGAGCGGGGAGGCGCCACCCCCGTCGCTCTGCAGGCGCCGGGGAAAGATGGCAACGGGCCGATAGGCGCGCGCGTCCACTCCGAGCCGGCGAAAGATCCGCGCCCGTCGATCTACGGTCTCGTAGAGGTGGGCGAACTTGCCGATGCTCTCCGAGCTACCGAGGAACAGGATGCCCGTTGCACGCAGGGCGTAGGACAGGGTGTCGAGCACGCGCTCCTGCAGGGCCGACTGCATGTAGATGAGCAGGTTGCGGCAACTGATCAGGTCGATGCGCGAGAAAGGCGGGTCGCGGGTGATGTCGTGTCGCGCGAACACGATGCTGCTGCGCAGCGACTTCGCCATCTCGAAGCCCTGGGGGTGCTTGATGAAGTAGCGCCGCAGGAAATGCGCCGGCACATCGGCCGCGACACTCGACGGATAGACGCCGAGCCGGCCGATCTGGAGGGCGTCGTCGTCGATGTCGGTGGCGAATATCTGCAGGTGTCGTCGCGCGCCCGAGCGGTCGAAATGGTCGTGTAGCAGCATCGCCAGCGTGTAGGCCTCCTCGCCGGTGGAGCAGCCCGGCACCCAGACGCGCAGTGGCTCGGTCCCGGTGTGGTTGGACAGAAGCCCCGGAATGGCCTTCGCCTCGAGGGCGGTCATCGACTTTCGGTTGCGGAAGAACTGCGTGACGCTGATGAGAAAGTCCTTCCACAAGCGGTCGAGTTCGGCAGGGTGGTCGTGCAGGATCGCCAGGTACTCGGAAAGCGTATCCACTCGGTTGACGGCAATCCGGCGTTCGATCCTTCTGCCGATGGTGCCTTCCTTGTAGAGGGAGAAGTCGTAGCCGCTGCGATTTCGCACGAGGACGAACAGTTTGTCGGCGTCGGAGCTGCTTTCCGGCTCGGACAGCACCTGTGTGAGGATGCCGGCCGCGGGCAGGTGACGTGTATAGGCCTCGAGCCAGGCGCCCATCTCGCCGGGTTTGAGAACCGCATCGGCCAGGCCCGTGGCAATCGCGCTGCCGGGCATGCTGTCGTAAGCGGCACTCTCCGGCGACTGAACCAGCGCTGCGCCGCCCTCGCCCTTGACGGCCCTCAAACCGAGGGTGCCGTCGGAGCCGGCACCGGACAGGACGATGCACACGGCGCCGGTGCCCTGGTCCCGCGCCAGCGAGCGGAAGAAGTAGTCGATCGACAGCCGCAGGTGCCGGGGCGCCGTCGGCGCCATCAATTGCAACGCGCCGTTGAGCAGCGCCAGTTCCCGGTTGGGAGGAATCACATAGACGTGATCCGGCAGGATGGATTGTCCGGAAGCTGCCTCGACGACGGGCATCGGGGTAAAGCGTGCGACGAGCTCCGCGAGAATACTCTTGTGGTGCGGGTCGAGATGCTGGACCAGGACGAAGCTTGCGCCCAGGCCTTCCGGAATGCCGTGGAAAAGCGCCTCGATTGCCTCGAGTCCGCCAGCGGATGCACCGATGCCGACGATGGGGAACGACGGTCGCAGGGGGCTCGTCGGCTGATCGACGTCGGTGTACCCGGCATCGTCGTCCTGCCCTTCTGACTCGCCCTGATTCGAAGCCGGATCTGACTCGTTCGCCACGCCAATGCGCCCCTCATCCGCTGCTGGTCGTGCTGCCGGGATTATCCCGTACTTTGGCAGCCGCAGGGTGCTGGCGAGAGAGAAACGGCCATCACGTCATCGGCGCACGCCGGAAGTGCCGCTTCACACGACGCGCTCAGCTGGCGCAGGGAAAAAGACGACATGAATGGTGGCGGTCTTCCGATTGACCCGGGCGGCCTGGCGCTCCAGCATATCGGCTGTCACTTCTGAGCTGGCGCGGCCCGTACGGGCCAGCTGGATTCTTGCCCATGACCCAAGCGCTTCCCGACGCGAGCCTCCTGATGGAGGGTCTGGTGGAGCAGACCCTGGCGGGCATCTACGTCATCCAGGATGGCGTGATGACCTACGCCAATCCGGCCTGTGCGCAGATCTTCGGCTACGACTCGCCGGACCAGTTCGTCGGCTGCGTTCCGCTGGACCGGCTGGTGGCGCCGGAGGACCGGGCCATGGTCGCCGAGCGGCGGAAGCAGCGCGCCGCCGGTGAGGTGGACCACATGCGCTACAGCTTCACCGGCCTGCGCCGCGACGGCAGTCGCGTCGAGGTGGAGGTCCAGGGACGGCGGGCCGAACTGGCCGGCCGGGCGGCGGTGATCGGGGTGGTGGTGGACGTCTCTGCGCGCCGGCACGCCGAGCGCGCCAAAGCGGATTTTCTGCGGGTCGTCGGGCACGAGCTGCGCACGCCGCTGCACCAGATCAAGGCCCTCGGCATGCTGATGCGGCGGGATGCCGGCGATGACGGCCTGCTCGCCCGCCTGGACAGACTGGACGCGGCCTCGACCCGCCTGCACCGCCTGATCGAGGCGATTCTCGGCTACAGCGCCCTCGAGCGCGGGACCGTCGAGGCCGCGATGGGGGGCTTCGAGCCGGCCGCGCTGCTCGAGCGGCTGCGGGACCGCTTTGCCGACGACGCCAGGGCCAAGGGGCTGGCGCTGGCCGTGTCGCCGGCGGCGACATGCCCGGAGCGGGTGGTGGGTGATGCCGCGCACCTGGAAGATGCCCTGGCGCGCCTGATGGACAACGCCATCAAGTTTTCCGTCAGCGGGCGCATCACCCTGTTGGCGGCGGCGCGCGACACGGACGCCGGTGACCTCCTGCTGCGCCTGTCGGTCGAAGACCAGGGCCCCGGCGTGCCGCCCGAGCTGCGCGACAGCCTGTTCGAACGGTTCAACCCGGGAGATGCCTCGACCACGCGGCAGTTCGACGGCATCGGGCTCGGCCTGGCAACCTGCCGCCAGCTGGCCGGCCTGATGGACGGTGAGGTCGCGTTCGAACCCGTCGAGGGCGGCGGCAGCCGCTTCTCGATCGAGGTACCGGTGCTGCGCTGGCACCACCAGCCGGGCGACTAGCTGCCCGCTTCGGCGCGCCGGCGCGGCAGCACCCAGTCGCGCCGCGGAAAGTGGCAGGTGTAGCCGCCGGGGAAGCGCTCCAGGTAGTCCTGGTGCTCCGGCTCGGCCTCCCAGAAGTCGCCGACGGCCTCCACCTCGGTGACCACCCGGCCCGGCCACAGGCCCGAGGCGTTCACATCGGCGATGGTGTCGAGGGCCACCTCACGCTGCGCCTCGTCCACGTAGTAGATCGCCGAACGATAGCTGGGGCCGACATCGTTGCCCTGGCGGTTGGGCGTGGTCGGGTCGTGGATCTGGAAGAAGAACTCGAGCAGCCGGCGGTAGCTCAGCACCGCCGGGTCGAACAGGATCTCGATGCCCTCGGCGTGGTGGCCGTGGTTGCGGTAGGTGGCGTTGGGCACCTCGCCGCCGGTGTAGCCGACGCGGGTCGACTTCACGCCCGGCAGGCGCCGGATCAGGTCCTGCATGCCCCAGAAGCAGCCCCCGGCCAGCACGGCGCGTTCGGTTGTGCTCATCGTGTCACCTCCACCTGGTCGATGTAGTCGGCGTAGCCCTCGGCGGCCATCTCGGCGAGCGGGACGAAGCGCAGCGAGGCCGAGTTGATGCAGTAGCGCAGGCCGCCGCGGTCGGCCGGTCCGTCCGGGAAGACGTGGCCCAGGTGGCTGTCGCCGTGGGTCGAGCGCACCTCGGTGCGGATCATGCCGTGGGTGGTGTCGCGCAGCTCGTTGACGTGGGCGGGCTCGATGGGCTTGGTGAAGCTCGGCCAGCCGCAACCGGACTCGAACTTGTCGCTCGAGGCGAACAGCGGCTCGCCGGAGACGATATCCACGTAGATGCCCGGCTCATGGTTGTTCAGGTATTCGCCGGTGCCGGGGTATTCGGTGCCGTTCTCCTGGGTGACCCGGTACTGGACCGGGTTCAGCGCGGCGACGGCGGCGGCGTCGCGGGTGTAGCGCGTCATGGGGTGTCCTCTCCTGTTGCGGTCGGTGGCGGGCGTGTCGCCCGCGCTTCTGTTGTTTGTCGTCCCGCGGGCGTCCGGCCTTACCCGGCGCGCCACGGATCGCAGGATTTGATCGTGCCATGGCGCGCGTGTTCCCGGCGTGTGGCGCGGCCTTCACAGGCCGCTTGCGGGCCGTCGGCTTCGCTGCAATGATCGCGCTCGGCTTCAATCACTGATCGGGGGTGGCATGCTGCGCAAGGCCGAGCTGGCGGACGTGGACGCCCTCGTGCGGCTCGAGGATCACAGCTTCCTGACGGACCGGCTGTCGCGGCGCAGCTTCCGCTACATGCTGACCCGCGCCAACGCGTCGGTGCTGGTGGATGCCGAGGCCGGCTGCCTGCGTGGCTACGTGCTGCTGCTCTATTCGAACGGCTGCTCGATGGCTCGCCTGTACTCCATCGCGGTCGATCCGGCCTGCAAGGGGCAGGGTGTCGGGGGCGGCCTGATCGCGGCCGCCGAGGCCGAGGCGGTCGGGCACGACTGCGTCTCGATGCGGCTCGAGATCCGCAAGGACAACGCCGCTTCGCTGGCCCTGTTTCACCGTCACGGCTACCAGCCGTTCAAGGAGGTCCTCGGCTATTACGAGGATCACATGGACGCGCTGCGCTTCGAGAAGTCGCTTGCGCCGCAGCTCGAGACCGGGCGGCGCGCGGTGCCCTTCTACCGCCAGACGCTGGACTTCACCTGCGGTCCGTCGTCGCTGATGATGGCCATGAAGGCGCTGGACGACGCGATCGAGCTGTCCCGCAAGCTGGAGCTGCGCATCTGGCGCGAGGCGACGACGGTCTTCATGACCTCCGGCCACGGCGGCTGCGGCCCCTACGGCCTGGCCCTGGCCGCCTACCACCGGGGCTTCGACCTGGAGATCCACGTCAATGACGATGCGGTCTTCCTCGGCGACTCGGTACGCAGCGCCGAAAAGAAGGAGGTCATGCGGCTGGTGCAGGAGGACTTCCTCGAAGAGATCGCGACGCTGCCGATCCCGGTCCATCACGGCAGCGTCGGCGTCGAGCGGATGCAGGCCCTGTTCGAGGCCGGTGCGATGCTGCTGGTGCTGATCAGCTCCCACGCCATCTACCACGAACGCTTCCCGCACTGGGTGGTGGTGACCGGCATCGACGATCACTTCATCACCGTCCATGACCCGCTGGTGCAGTACGAGAAGGGCGAGGCGCTGGCCGACTCGCTGCACATGCCGATCCCGCGGCGCCAGTTCCAGCGCATGGCGCGCTACGGCAAGGCCGGCCAGAAGTCCGTCCTGGCCCTGACCCGGCGCCGCGCCGACCCCTGAGGAGACTGCCATGGCCGATCACATCGTGCTGGTCGAGAACCCGGCCGACTGGCGGGCCGAATACCCCGCCATCCCCGTCATCGCCGCCAAGGACTACCTGGCCCTGCCGGCGTATTCCAGCGCCCGCAGCCTGCGGGTGCTGAACCTGTGCCGCAGCTACCGCTACCTGTCGGTCGGCTACTACTGCTCGCTGCTGGCCGAGGCCCGGGGGCACCGGGTGATCCCCAGCGTGCGCACCATCAACGACCTGTCGAAGAAGTCCATCTACAGCCTCGACATCGAGGACCTGGACGAGCGGGTTCAGAAGACCCTGGGCAAGCCCACGCCCGGCTTCACCGCCACCGCGATGGAGCTCGACGTGTTCTTCGGGCGCACGCCGGTGGCCGGGCTGCAGGAACTGGCCCGGCAACTGTTCGAGACCTTCCGCTCGCCGATGATGAAGGTCGAGTTCCGCCTGCACGGCAAGTGGCGCATCGCGGCGATCCGCCCGCTGCACCTGAACACGCTGACGGCAGATCAGCAGGCCGCCTTCGCCGAGGCGGTGCACACCTACCTCAGCCGCCGCTGGCGCCAGGCCCGGCCCCGCGACAGCGACACCCGCTACGACCTCGCGATCCTGCACAACCCGTCGGAGGTGCTGCCGCCGTCCAACGCCCGCGCGTTGCAGCACTTCATCCGCGCCGGCAAGGCCTGCGGCGTGAACGTGGAACTGATCGAGAAGAAGGACTACGGCCGCCTGGCGGAGTTTGACGCGCTGTTCATCCGCGAGACCACCGGCATCGACCACTACACCTACCAGTTCGCCAAGAAGGCCGAGGCGGAGGGGCTGGTGGTGATCGACGACCCGGACTCGATCCTCAAGTGCACCAACAAGGTCTACCTGGCCGAGCTGCTGCGCGCCAAGCGGGTGCGCACGCCCCAGACCGAGATCGTGCGGCGGGACAACCTCGAGCGGCTCGACGAGAAGATCGCCTATCCGATCGTACTGAAGATTCCGGACGGCTCGTTCTCGCGTGGGGTGGTCAAGGTCAAGGACCGGGCCGAGCTGATGGAGACCGCCGCGCGCCTGTTCAAGAGCTCGGATCTGATCCTTGCCCAGGAATTCCTGTACACCCCCTTCGACTGGCGCATCGGCATCATGAACAAGGTGCCGATCTTCGCGGCCCAGTACTTCATGTCGAAGAAGCACTGGCAGATCGTGGACCACAAGGGCGACGGGCGCTTCAGCGAGGGCGGCTTCAAGACCTTCGCCATCGGCGACGCCCCGCAGGAGGTGGTGAAGACCGCGCTCAAGGCGGCCAACCTGATCGGCTCGGGCCTCTACGGCGTGGATCTCAAGGCCACCGACAAGGGCGTGGTGGTGATCGAGGTGAACGACAACCCCAACCTCGACGCCGGCGTCGAGGACGTGGTGCTGAAGGGGCAGCTCTACACGACGATCATCGAGGACTTCGTCTGGCGGCTCGACCGCAAGCGCAACCGGCGCTGAAGGCCGGCGCCGGCTCAGCGCGTGCGGTCGGTGCCGGCGGTCAGGCCCTTCATGGCCAGCGCGATGTCCTCGCGCATCGAGTAGAGGCCGGCGGCGATGAAGATGACCGAGCCGCTGCGGGCCACGGCCTGGGCCCGGCGGGCGAGGTTCTTCTCGGCGTGTTCGGCCAGCCGCTGGCTGACACCCCGCTGGACCTCGTTGTTGAGCAGGCGCGGGTTGATCGGCCGCCCCGAACGCGCCTGATGCATCGTGTCGCGAACCGCGTTGGACACGGCCGCCCGGTTGGCCGCCTGACGCTGTGCATCGGCGATCTGTCGGGCACCGCGCTGTCGCATTTGTTCGACCCCCGCCTGGGCCAGGTTGCCACCGGCGCCGATCGCGCCGCCCTTGGCGGCATCCTGCGGGTGCGCCGTCGCGACGGCCGCCGAGCGGCGGACATCCTCGGCGTTGAAGGCCAGGTCGGTCAGGAAACCATACAGGCCACCCACGCCGGCCACCTGCAGGGTCAGCGCCCACGGCGCCGCGGCGGACGCGGCGAGGGTGCACGACCCCCCCGAGACGAGCGAGAACGAGGCCACCGTGGTGGTGCCCGCAGCCGCGCCGGCGAGGGGCAGGGCGCCGACCACCATGAAGGCCACGCTGGCGGCGGTGCGGATCCGGTAGGCCCGGTCGAGGGCGTCGTTCAGCTGGACGACCTGCTTGTTGTTCACGTCGCGGTCGCGCTGGAACTGGGCGTTGATGGTCTGGATATTGACCTTGGTCTGGTTGACCAGGCGGAGCAGATAGGCATAGGCGGCGCCCGCGCCGCCGGGGCTGGCGAGGGCCGCCTTGAAGCCGTTCCAGTAGTCGCGCACGCACATCGCCCGCAAATTGGTGCGTCGCGTCTGGTCGATCGACGTCACCTGCGCGCCCGGGCGCTCGGAGCGCCAGTTGCCGTCGTGGGCGATCAGGTTGTAGAACCCGCTGACCGGGTTGATGGTCTCGAGCCCGTAGATCAGGCGGCTCTGCCAGCTGTCGTCCGGCTTCCACTCGGAGGTGAGGCTCATCTGGGTGGCCATCGCGGTGGCGGCGGCCTCGATGATGGCGCTGACGCGCTCGGTGTCGAAAACGGTGGTGATCGGCGGACTGGCGGCGGGCATGGCGGCTCCCTGAACGGTGTCGGTGGCGGCGGGACGTGGGCGGCGGCACACGGGCCGTGCGTTCGCCCGCATGCGTTTCGATATCGGCAGCCATGCCGAGCGCGCCAGTGTCGAAGCGACTTTTTCTGCGACCTGCGTCACGGCCGGAAGGATCTGACGGAGGTCAACGTCGGTCGCAAACGATTTGTCGTGCGCGACGAGGCCGTGCATAGTTGAACGGAATCAAGAAGCAGTCCAGGAGAGCAGCAAAGCGTGGCAGATCAGGAATCGGGGGAGAGCCAGGACTCGCCGCAGGGGCCGCAGCAGGTGGCGCATCAGGACCAACCGGCCGACAGCGGTGATGCCGCGGATGCGATCGCGGGCGAGGGCAGCGGGAGCGAGCGCAATCGCAGTCCGGACTTTCCGGTGGTCGGTATCGGTGCCTCGGCTGGCGGACTGGAAGCCTTCAAGGCGTTCCTGGGCGCGATGCCGCCCGATTCGGGCATGGCCTTCGTGCTGGTCCAGCATCTGGACCCGACCCACGAGAGCATGATGACCGACCTGCTCGCCAAGTACACCGCGATGCGGGTGCGGCAGATCGAAGACGACATGCCGGTCGAGCCCAACACGGTGTTCATGATCCCGCCCAACAAGTATCTGACCGTCCGTCGGGGCAAGCTGCATCTGTCCGAGCCGGCCGACCGGCGCGGCATGCGCATGCCGATCGACTTCCTGTTCCGCTCCATGGCCGAGGAGTTGCAGGACGCGGCGATCTGCATCGTTCTGTCCGGCACCGGCTCGGACGGCACCCAGGGCCTGCGCATGGTCAAGGCCGAAGGCGGCACGGTGCTGGCTCAGGAGCCCGCCTCGGCCCAGTACGACGGCATGCCCCAGAGCGCCATCAGCACCGGCCTGATCGACTACGTGCTGTCTCCCAACGAAATGCCCAAGGCGCTGCTCGACTACATCCACCATGCGCCGGCCTGGTCCGAGGCCAATGCGCGCAAAGGCGACGAGGCAGGCAAGGGCGACAGCATTCAGGCCATCCTGGCCCTGCTGCGGGCACGCACCCGCCACGACTTCCGCTGCTACAAGCAGGGCACCCTCACGCGCCGGATTCACCGCCGGATGGGCCTGCGCCAGACCGACGGCTACCACGAATACCTCAAGCTGCTGCGGGACGACCCGGCCGAGGTCAAGGCCCTGCTGCGGGACCTGCTGATCGGTGTGACGGCCTTCTTCCGCGACCCGGACGCCTGGAGGCAACTCGAAGAGCTGGTTGTCACCCGGCTGCTCGAACGCAAGGACGACAGCGAAGTCCTGCGCATCTGGGTGCCCGGCTGCAGTTCCGGCGAGGAGGCCTACTCGCTGGCGATCCTGATCGCCGAGGTGCAGGCGCGGCTCGGCACCAGTTCGTCGGTGCAGATCTTCGCCTTGGACATCGACGAGGCGGCCCTCGAGACCGCGCGCAACGGCGTCTACCCCGAGAGCATCGAGAACGATGTCAGCGCGGCGCGCCTGTCCCGCTATTTCGAGGCGGAGGACAAGCGCTACCGGGTCTGCAAGCACATCCGCGACATGGTCGTCTTCGCCAACCAGAACCTGGTGCGCGACCCGCCATTCTCGAGGCTGGACCTGATCTCCTGCCGCAACCTGCTGATCTACCTGGACGCCAGCATCCAGAAGCGGATCATCAACCTGCTGCACTTCGCGCTGAAGGAGGGCGGCTACCTGTTCCTCGGTCCGTCGGAGTCGGTGGCCCATCGCGAGGACCTGTTCGAGACGGTCTCCAAGAAATGGCGGCTCTATCGCCGCATCGGCGTGGTCCAGCGGCAGGCGCTCGACTTTCCGCTGGTCCCCGGCGACGACGACCGCCGCACCCTGCTCAGCGCCGGCCTGCCGCGGGAGCCCCGTGCCGGCTCGGTGACGGCACTGGCCCACGAGGTGCTGCTGCGGGAATACGTACCGGCCGCCGTGATGGTCAACCGGCGCGGCGAGGCCATCTACTACCACGGCCCGGTCTCGCGCTACCTGGAGGTGGTCTCCGGCGAACCGACGCGCTACATCTCGGAGCAGGCCAAGCCGGGGCTCGACCTGAAGGTGCGCAGCGCGCTGCAGCGGGCGATCCGCGAGAACGCGGAGATCATCGTGGGCGGCAGGATCCGCGGCGACAGCAGCGGCATGAACGTGACCATCAAGGTCCGCCCCCTCGAGATGCCGGCCTCGGCCGAGGGGCTGCTGCTGGTCACCTTCGAGGACAGCCCGGCCGCCCCGGTGGCAACGGCGGCGCAGACCGATTCGCCCTTGCCCGAGGAGATGCGTCAGCTCGAGTATGAGCTGACCGCGACCCGGGAGGACCTGCAGAGCACGATCGAGGAGCTGGAGACCTCGAACGAGGAGCTGAAGGCCTCGAACGAAGAAGTGATGTCGATGAACGAGGAGCTCCAGTCCACCAACGAGGAGCTGGAAACCTCGAAGGAGGAACTGCAGTCCCTCAACGAGGAGCTGACCACCGTCAACAACCAGCTCCAGGACAAGGTCCAGGACCTGGAGTCGGCCAACAACGACATGGCCAACCTCCTCAACAGCACCAGCATCGCGACGCTGTTCCTCGACCGCAGGTTCCAGGTGCGGCGCTTCACGCCGGCGGCGACGCGCCTGTTCCGGCTCATTCCGAGCGATGTCGGGCGCTCGCTCGAAGACATCGCGCTGCGCTTCGCCAACGGCCACCTGATGGATCAGGCGCGCAAGGTGCTGGACGACCTCCATCCGCAGGAGAGCACCGTCGTGACCGAGGACGGAGGCATCTTCCTGTGCCGGATCCTGCCCTATCGCACCATCGACGATCGCATCGACGGCGTGGTGCTGACCTTCGTGGACATCTCCGATCTGAAGCACATGGAGTCCGATCTGCGCGCCAGCGAGGAGCGGCTGCGCTTCGCCCTCGATGCGGCCAGCGACGGCCTGTGGGACTGGGACGCGACGTCCGGCGAGGTGTTTCGCTCGGAGCGCTACTTCGAGCTGGTCGGGCGCCGGCCCGAGCCCGGCCACAACGACTTTGCCTTCTTCAAGTCCACCGTCGACCCGCGCGATCTGGACCGCTGCCTCGCCGTGATCGAGGCCCACAAGCGCGGCGAGCGGCCGTCGATCGACTTCCAGTACCGCCTCGCCGGGTCCGCCGGCGATCCGCGCTGGATGCGGGCGCGCGGCCGCGTCGTCGCGCGGGACGCGGAGGGCAGGCCGCTGCGCATCGTCGGCACGCTCTCGGACATCACCCACGACCGCCTGGTCGAGGCTCAGTTGCGGGACAACCAGGAGCGCATGCAGCAGGCCGAGTCACTCGCGCAGATGGGCGCCTGGGACTTCGATTTGCTGACACGCAAGGTGTGGTGGTCCGAGGAGGCCTACCGCATCTACGGCGTCGAGCCGGACGGGCAGACCCTGTCGTACGAGCTCTTCATGGACCTCGTTCATCCCGACGACCGGGAGCGGCTTGACGCCGCCTACACCGGCTCGCTGAAGGATGGCAGCGAAGGCTACGAGATCGAGCATCGGGTGATCGTGGCCGATGGCAGCGAGCGCACGGTGCTGGAGCGCTGCGCCCACGTCAAGGATCCGAACGGCCAGGCGGTGCGTTCGTTCGGGATGGTCATGGACATCACCGCGCGGCGTGCTGCGGAGCGGGGGTTGCATCAGCTCTCGCAACTGGTCGAACAGAGCCCGTCCCAGATTCTGATCACCAATCTCGAGCCGCGCGTCGAGTATGTCAATGGGGCATTGCTTGCGCAGACCGGGTACGCCCGGCACGAGGTGATCGGCAAGAACCCGTCCCTGCTGTCCGCAGGCAGGACCTCCCGCGCAACCTATGCGCAGCTGTGGGACGCCCTGTCGCGGGGCGAGGTCTGGCGGGGCGAGCTGGTCGAGCGCCGCAAGGACGGGTCCGAATTCATGGCCTGGGTGATCATCAGCCCGATCCTCGACCAGCGTGGCGAGACCAGCCATTACGTGGCGGTGTACGAAGACATTACCGAGCAGATCCGGAACCGCGAGGAACTCGAGCAGCATCGGGCCCATCTGCAGGAACTGGTCGAGGATCGCACCCGGGAATTGCGCGACGCGAGCGAGCAGGCCGAGGCCGCGAATCTGGCCAAGAGCGCGTTCCTCGCCAACATGAGCCATGAGATCCGAACGCCCCTGAACGGCGTGCTGGGCATGGCGCACCTGCTGCGCAGGACGGTTGTCGACGAGCGGCAGTCGTCTTATCTGGACACCATCGAGCGCTCCGGCCGCCATCTGCTGAGCGTCCTGAACGACATCCTCGACCTGTCGAAGATCGAAGCCGGCAAGTTCGAGATTTTCGACGCGCCATTTTCCCTCGTCGGCCTCGTTCGCGAGCTCGAAGAGATCTACGGCGCGCTGGCCGAAGAGAAAGGGGTCGCCCTGCTGACCGAGGTCTCGAAGGTGCCGGAGCGCGTGGTCGGTGATGCGAGCCGCCTGCGCCAGGCGCTGGTCAATTACCTCGGCAACGCGATCAAGTTCACCAGCCAGGGGTCCATCGCGCTGCGGGCGCGTGTCGAGGCGGAGGACGACGCGGGCTATCTGCTGCGCTTCGAGGTCGCCGACACCGGGGTCGGCATCGAGCAGGCAGATCAGGAGCGCCTCTTCCGGACCTTCGAGCAGGCCGACCAGACCCTGTCGCGCGAGTATGGCGGCAGCGGACTGGGTCTGGCGATCACCCGCCGCATCGCCGAGATGATGGGCGGCCAGACCGGCGTCGAGAGTGCGCCTGGCCAGGGAAGCGTGTTCTGGATCACCACCCGGCTGAGGCGCTGCGCCGTGGAGGACCTGCCCAGCACGGAGGCCGACCAGGAGGCGCTGTCGCAACTCCTGGCGCGCCATCGGGGCAAGCGGATCCTGCTGGCCGAGGATGAACCGGTGAACCAGGCGGTCGCCGGCGAGTTGCTGGAGGATGCCGGGTTGGCCGTGGCGTTCGCCAACGATGGCGTCGAGGCCGCCGAGATGGCGGCAGCGGGCGATTACGCGCTGATCCTGATGGACATGCAGATGCCCGTGCGGGACGGGCTCGCGGCGACCCGGGACATCCGAGCCCTGCCAGGGCGGGCGCAGATCCCGATCATCGCGATGACGGCCAATGCCTTTGCGGACGATCGGGCGCGGTGCCTGGCTGCGGGCATGAGCGATTTCCTGTCCAAGCCGGTGGCCCCCGACCTGTTGTACGAAACCCTGCTGACCTGGCTCGACGCCGCGACCGGGCCTAGACCTGACGAAAGCTCAGATTGATCCGGCACGCACCGGTCAGCGGGTGGCGGCCCTCGGCCAGCGGCAGCACGCCGTGGTAGGCGAGCCGTGAGGGGCCGCCCCAGACCACCACGTCGCCGCTCTCCAGCACCGTGCGCTGCAGGCGCGTGCGCCGCGCCGGCCCGCCGAACTGGAAGGTGGCGGGCAGGCCGAGGGAGAGGGAGACGATGGGTTGATCAAGGGCCCTCTCGTCGCGATCCTGATGCGGTGAGAGCTTGGCCCCGGGCCGGTAGCGGTTGATCAGGCAGGCGTCGGGGTGAAAGGTGTCGAAGCCGACGCGCGCCGCGGCCCGCTCGGCGATGTCCCGCAACACGGGCGGGATGGCGGGCCAGGGCCGGCCAGACTCCGGATCGGTCCGGCTGTAGCGATAGCCGGTTTTGCTGGACGTCCAGCCCCATGGCCCGCAGTTGCTCATGGCGACGGTCATCCGGTGGCCCCCCGGCGTCACCATGTGGCGCAGGGGTGCGTCGTTCAGTACACCCCGCAGGGCGACAAGACACGTGGCGGCGGAGGCTTCGTCAACAAAGCCGGGCAGGACCGCGGCACCCGCGGCAAGGGGCAGCAGGTCCGGGGTGTCGGGCAGGGACCGGAAGAGATCGGGCGTGCTCAAGGGTGGCGTCTCCGCCGCCATTGTCGCGCGCCCGGGTTGCGTTGGACCAGCCCGGTGGTGCCGTGGGCACGGCCGGGCGGGACTGCCTACTGGCAGGCGGTGCAGGGGCAGAGGCGATAGCGGAACATGAAGGAATCGCCGCTGCTGTTGGGGGTCGACCAGCCGCCGGCATAGACCTCGCCGGTGCGGCCGAATTCGACCCAGCCGCCGAGGATGTTGCGCCCGGCCTCCTGACGCCGCCACAGTTCGTTGCCGTCGGTGTCGTAGGAGACCGTCAGCAGCTGCTGGCTGTAGTGGTTGTAGCCGGTCGAGCCGGAGACGACCACCGTCCCGAGCGGATTCACGTCGATGCCGCCGGGGCGGTCGTCGCTGCCCGCGTCAAGTCGCGCCGACCATAGCCGTGCACCGTACGGATCGAGCTTGGCGGTGACGAAATCGCCGGCGTTCCTAACCAGGACATAGGCATTGTCGAGCTCGTCGAGTTCGAAGTCGATTGCCGAGTCGGGCCCGCCGAAGTCCTGCGGATTGACCGACAGCAGGCTGCCGTCCGGGGCAAGCCGGAGAAGCAGCATGTCGTAGTTGTCGATGGTGACCGCGCCCTGGCCGAAGACGACCAGATTGCCGGCCGAATCGAGGCGGGCGGCGAGCGACTCGGCGATGGCGCCGTGGTTGTAGCGGTAGGTCCACAGCTCATTGCCCGCCGGGTCGTACTTGACCACATACAGGTCGTGGGTGCTGGTGGCTGCGCCCCAGGCACGCCCCACGGCGTACACGTTGCCGGCGTCGTCGAGCAGGATGTCGCGCACCCAGCTGGCGTAGTGGGAAAAGAGCCGCTTGTTCCACAGCTGGGTTCCGTTGGCGTCGTACTTGCGCACCGAGTTGGCGGCCCGCAGATAGAGGCTGCCGTCGTCGCCGAGCACAAGGCCGACACGCTTTTCCCAGCTGTAGGGAACGCTTTCGCCCGGCGTCAGGACTGTCGCGTTGCCGTCCGCGTCGTAGCGAACGATGCGACCGAAGGTGTAGGACTCCGACAGCACCATGTAGATGTCGCCTTCGCGGCTGACCGTGATCTTGCTCGATGGCGACACGGACGAGCCATAGCCTGTGCTGTAGCTGCGATTCCAGATCTCGCGGCCGTAGCTGTCGTACTTTGCCAGGTAGTAGCTGTTCGAGGTGGGCCCGCTGCTGTTGCCGCGGGCGCCGTTGAGGATGATGTTCCCGTCCCGGTCGATGGCCGCGTCGTGGAGCGGGTCGCCGCCCGCGCTGGAATAGACGATCTCGAGTTCGGTATTGGGTTCGACGGCGTGGCTGATGGCGGGCAGGGCGGCGGCGAGCAGCAGCGCGCCGGCAAGATGGCGGATAGGCATCGGACGGGGCTCCAGGTGTGGTGGTGGTTGCCCGTGGTCCGTCAAGCTGCGTCGGGGGTCCGGGCCGCGTCGACCATACGCAGGCCGGTGAAAACCTTTTTGACATATGTCAATCGGGTTGTCTGGCTCATGCGCCCGCCGCCGGGCGGCACGCCCTCAACGGCGGCGTCAGCCAGCCTCGCCGTAGCGCCGTTCGAGATGCCTCAGGTAGTCATCCGGGCCGATGGCCTGCCCGGTGGCCAGGCGGATCAGGGTGTCGGTGTCGAAGCGACTCGCGCGGGACCAGATGTGGGTCGCCAGCCAGTCGAACACCGGTGACAGATCACCATCCGCGACCCGGCTGTCCAGATCGGCGTGCTCGCGGCGGAGAGCGGCGAAGAGCTGGGCCGCGACCATCGCGCCGAGGGTGTAGCTGGGGAAATAGCCGAAGGCGCCCTTGGTCCAGTGAATGTCCTGCAGGCAGCCGTCGCGATAGTCGCCGCGGGTGTCGATGTCCAGCAGTTCGGCCATCCCGGCGTCCCACATGGCAGGCAGGTCGTCGGCCTCGATCTCGCCCTCGATCAGCGCCCGCTCGATGCGGAACCGCAGCACGACGTGGAGCGGGTAGCTTGCCTCGTCGGCGCGGACGCGGATGCGGCCGCCTTCGACACGGGTCAGGTGGGCATGCAGCGTGGCAGGATCCTCCGGCATACCCAGGTGCTGCGCGAGCAGCGGCGCCAGCAGGCCGCAGAACGCCGGGCTGCGTGCCAGCTGCATCTCGATCCCGAGGCTCTGGCTCTCGTGGATGCCGAAGGAGCGGGGCTCGCCGACGGGCTGGCCGTGCCAGGCCTCTGGCAGCCCCTGGACGTAGCGGGCGTGGCCGCACTCGTGGATCGTGCTGTTGATGGCGGCGAGGGGGTCGGCGGGGTCGAAGCGGGTGGTGATCCGCACATCCCCCGGCACCCCGCCGGTAAAGGGGTGGGCGCTCTCGTCAAGGCGCCCGCGGCCGAAGTCGAAGCCCAGCAGCGCGGCAATCTCGCGGCACAGGGCGCGTTGCCGGGGCACGGGGCACGATGCCGGCAGGGTACTGGCGGCGCGCGCGGGAAGGCGCGCCCGCCGCACCAGGTCCGGGAGCCGGTCGACCAGCGGCGCGAACAGGGTCTCGAAGCGCGCGGCGCTGAAACCCGGCTCATAGCGCGCCATCAGCGCGTCGTAGGCGCCACCTGTGGCGCCGGCCGACAGATGGCGCGCTTCGTCCCGCGCCACCGCCACCACCTCACGGAAGGCCGGCAGGAAGCCGGCCCAGTCGTTGGCGGCCCGTTGCTGGCGCCAGCCGTGTTCGCAGGCCGCGTTGACCAGGGTGCGGCGTGCGACGAGTTCTGCCGGTATGCGGACGGCCTCATCGCGCTGGCGCTGCATCCCGCCGAGATTGGCCCGCTGCCAGTCGTCGAGGTCTTCACCCGCCGCCGCGTCCAGGCGTGGGGCCAGATCCGGGTCGGCGAGCAGGGCATGCACCTGGCCGAGCACCTCCGCCTCGGCCCGCGCCCGCGCGCCGGACCCGCCCGGCGGCATCATCGTGGCCCTGTCCCAGGCCAGCATCGCGGCCGCGTGGCGCAGGCGGTGGATTCGTTCAAAGTGGGCTGCGAGCCCGCTGTAAGCCGGGTGGCGAGGCATCATCGGTGTCCTGGGTCGGGCGCGCCACCCGAAAAAACGGTAGTTATGCAGGGCGAGTGCGCCATTTTGTCTCTGTCGAGACCGTGGAGGCATGGTATAGATTCAGGATTGTTCCCATCAACGAAGGGCGGGGATGTCGGCAACGTTCAAAATCGCTTTCGATGGCGGCCTGCGGGAGGGGTTCAGCTCTTCGCAGGTGACCCAGGTCCTGGTCAGCCGGTTCCGCATGTCGGAAGACAAGGCGCGCATGCTGTTCTCGGGCGGCCGCGTGATCCTGAAGAAGGGGCTCTCGGCGAGCCAGGCCAAACAATACGTCAGCCAGCTCGGCGCAGCGGGCCTCGAGTTGCTGGCAGTGCCGGAGACGGACGAGGCCGCACCGGCCAAGGCTGCGCCTGCACGGCCGACTTCGTCCGAGGGCTACCGCATCGTCTATGCGGGCGGGATTCTGCCGGGACACACGCACGACCTGGTGGTGGTGGCCGCACGGGCCCGCCTCAAACTCGGGGACGCGCAACTCAAGACCGTGTTCTCCGGCCGTGAGCTGGGACTCAAGCGGGGCCTGGATGTGGCCGGCGCAAAGCGCTATCTCGCGCTCCTGCGCGACATCGGCATGGACGTGCGCTGCGATCCGCCGCTGCCCGCCGCCGCCCCCACCCCGAAACCCGAGGCGCCCCCCGTCGTGATGGCGGTGCCGGAGGCGGCCCCGGCCGGGCGGGCGATGTCGGAAGAGGAGGCGGTCGAGGAGCAGATGAAGGCGACCGCCTTCTGGGAAGACCCGATGGCCCAGCAGAACGACCTGGACGGCATCGACGACGTGGATCGCCGGCTGATGGAGGCGATGGCCGCGGACTTCGACGTGCCCAGCACGGCGCCGCTCTCGGCGCCCCAGATACCGAGCCTCGAGGGCACCGACCTCGGCAACGCCACCCGCCACCTGGCGGAAACGATGCTCAACGCCGACGCGCTGCGCGCCTACGAGGGCGAAATCGCGGCGGCCGAACACGACCAGCGCCTCGACGAAACCGAGCCCCTGCCGGCCGAGGCGCCGACGCTGGACCGTTACGGCGCGCCGACCGCGGAGCCGGCCGACGACGAGTACGCTCTGCAGCGCACCATCGTGGTGGTACCGGACCGTTCGGAGTCCCCCCCGCCAGTGCCGCCGGCGACCACCGCGCCAGCTGCGCCGGCCGCCCCGGCAGCCGCCCCGGCGGCACCCGCGGTGGCGACGCCGGCAGAAGAGACGACGCCCGAAGCCGACGAAGACGAGGTCGACGCCGCCCTCGCGCGCGGCCGCAAGCGCCAGATGCTGATCGCCGGGGCCGTGGTGGCGGCGGTGGTGGCGGGCCTCTTGCTGCTGGCCCTGTAGGGGCGGTGGAGGCCACGGCCATCGGGTACAATCGCAGGCTTCGTCCGGCATCCGCCAGGGCGCGCCCAACCTCCGCAGTCGAGCCATGAAAAGCGCTGAAATCCGTAAGACCTTCCTCGAGTTCTTCCAGTCCAAGGGCCACCAGATCGTCTCCTCCAGCTCGCTGGTGCCCCACGACGATCCGACGCTGCTGTTCACCAACGCCGGCATGAACCAGTTCAAGGACGTGTTCCTGGGCTTCGACAAGCGCCCCTATTCGCGCGCGACGACCTCCCAGAAGTGCGTCCGGGCCGGCGGCAAGCACAACGACCTGGAGAACGTCGGCTACACCGCCCGGCACCACACCTTCTTCGAGATGCTGGGCAACTTCAGCTTCGGCGACTACTTCAAGCACGACGCCAT
>JAGRGD010000081.1 GCA_020445665.1 Rhodocyclaceae bacterium | reverse complement strand
TACCCCACCGACAAGCTGCTGCACCTGCCCGACGGGCTCGACGACAAGCAGGTCGCCGCGCTGCTGATGAAGGGCATGACTGCCCACTACCTGCTGCACCGGACCTACAAGGTGCAGCCGGGCGACACCATCCTGGTGCATGCGGCGGCTGGCGGCATGGGGCTGATCCTGTGCCAGTGGGCCAAGGCGCTCGGTGCGACCGTGGTCGGCACGGTGTCGACGCAGGAGAAGGCGCAGGCCGCCCGCGCGGCGGGTTGCGACTATCCGGTGGTTCGCAGCGAGAAGAATTTCGTCGAGGTCGTGCGCGAAGTGACCGATGGCGAGGGCTGCGCGGTGGTGTACGAGGCGATCGGCAAGGACACCCTGCAGGACTCGCTCGACTGCCTGCGCCTGATGGGCGTGTGCGCGGCCTATGGACACGTCTCCGGCCCGCCCGATCCGATCGACATCATCCAGGACCTGGGCCGGCGCGGTTCGCTGTTCATCACCCGCCCGGCGATCATGCATTACGTGGCCAAGCGCTCGGACCTGGAGTGGACCGCGCGCGACCTCTTCAAGGCGATCGGCGACGGCATCCTCGATACAAACATCAACTACGAGTATGTGTTGAAGGATGCGGTCAAGGCCCACGAGGCAATCGAGTCGGGCAAGACTCTGGGCGCGACGGTGCTGATCCCGTGAGCCTCGCCGGCATCCGCGCGCTGACCTTCGACACCGGCGGCACCGTGCTCGACTGGCACACCGGCTTTCGCGAGGCCTTCGCGGTAGCCGGTCGCCGCCACGGTATCGAGCACGACTGGGCGGCGCTCGCCAACGGGCTGCGCCGGCGCTCGATGGAGGCGATGCTCGACCTCCGGGCCAATGGCACGCCCGGCCACAACTTCGACGACGCCCACCGCACCTGCCTCGACGCGCTGCTCGAAGACGAGGGGCTGGCGGCGTTCGATGCCGCGGACCGCCGGTCGATCGCCTGGGATGCGCCGCACGGCTTCACGGCCTGGCCGGACGTCCGCGAAGGGCTGGCCGCGCTCCGCGAGCGCTACATCGTCGCCTCGTTCTCGTTGCTCTCCTGCCGCCTTATCATTGACACCTCGCGGCGCAACGGGTTGAGCTGGGACGCGGTGCTGTCCTGCGAAGGGCTGGGCATCTACAAACTGCTGCCAGCGTCCTACCGTCGCGCCGCTGCGATGCTCCAACTGCGATCCGACGAGTGCCTGATGGTCGCCTGCCACCCGTTCGATCTCGACGCTGCGCAAGCGCAGGGCTTTCGCACCGCGCTGGTCCGGCGGCCGACGGAATGGGGCGCGGATTCGGCCTCGCGTCCGCCGCTTCCGCCCGCGGGCAGCTAAGACATCGAGGAGGACGACTTCAATGCGCTGGCGGCCAGGCTGGCCCGAGGGCTGGACGATGCCAATGAGGAAACAGCCCTGCCCAGAGGGCGCCACATGAGGGATTTCATCGACATCGCCCACGCAGCCGCATCGACACCGGAGATCCTGCGCTTCGCGCTCAAGGTGTCGGCCGTGGTCGGCCTGATCCTGAACCTGATCAAATAGGGGTAACGCGTCGTCGAGGGCGGCGAGTTCTCGCTGCTGCACGGCGTGCTGAACTTCGCCGTGCCGTTCTGCGTGTCGGCCTTCAGTGGCGGGCGCAACGAGTTGCGCCTGCGGGCCGACGAAGGCCGGCCTTGAACGAACGAAAAGTGATTTCGCGGGACGGCCTGCGAACTGTGTTGAGAGCCCAGTCCATCGCGACCGAACCGTCGTGCAATCGCAGCACCGAGGTTGTTGCCCGCACCGATGACGAGTGCTGTTCGCGTCATC
>JAGRGD010000080.1 GCA_020445665.1 Rhodocyclaceae bacterium | reverse complement strand
TGCCGCGTCGAAGGCCGCCATCGCGCGCGCCAGCTCGCCGGCCCCGCCCTGGTCGCCGGCAGCCACGGCGAGCGCCGCCATCAGCGCGGCGGCCGGGTGCGAGCCGCTGATGCCCGCCGCCATCGCGGCGTGGATCGATGGATCTCGCGGGCCCGGGTTGGCGAGGAGCACCGCCAGGCTGGCGAACAGCTGCCGCTGGGCGGCGTCCGGCGGGTCGCCCCGCAGCATCAGCCACAGCACGTCGAGCCAGCCGGCCTGGCCGAGCAGTTCGCCGTAGTAGTCGAAGCCGCACAGGCGCACGTCGCGCCCCAGGAAGGGCGAGCGGGGATCCGGCCCTTCGGCCCAGATCCGGCTGTGGATGCGCGCCTCGCTCATGCCGTGCCCAGCGCCTCGAGCCGCATGCGGATCGGGGGCTCCTGCTCGCCATCGACCCGCACATCGATCAGGGCCGGCGCCTGGCGCGCCAGCAGGCCCGGCAGGTCGAGGGCAGCCAGCGCCGCCTCGTCGCGGACCGTGACCCCCTTGACGCCCATCGCCCGGGCCATCGCCGCCAGGTCGCAGTCGGGCAGGCGAAATCCGATCGGCTCCGCGCCGGCCAGTCGCTGGCCATGCTTGACCATGCCGTAGGCGCCGTCGTTGAGGACCACGAACACCACCGGCAGCCCCTCCTGCTCGGCCACCGTGATCTCCTGGCCGTTCATCAGCAGGCTGCCGTCACCCGTGAGGCAGACCACCGGCAGCCCCCTGCGGGCCATCGCGATGCCGACCGCGGCACCGATCGCCCACCCCATCGGCGCGAAATCCATCAGCACCCGCAGCCAGCTGGCCAGCGGGTTGCGCGCGACCGCCTCGCCCTCCCCCTCGGGCGCATCGATGTCCCGGGTGCGGCGGTCGTTGAGTTCCAGGTGGTGGATGGCCCAGGCCGTGCTGTTGCCCGCATCCGCGACAAACTGGACCGAGGGCGGGCAGCGCTCGGACAGCACCTCCATCAGGACCTGCGGCCGCACCCCCGGGGACAGGGGTGCGGGGATCGGGCCGGTCCGTGGCAGTACTCTTTCCGCCCGGGCCGGGATGACACCGTGGCCTTCCCCCTGGCGGGCGATCAGGCGCCGCGCCACCGCAAGTGGGTCGCCGATGATGTGGAGGCGCGCCATCGCCGAGCGCACGGCGTGCTCGCGGCTGACGTCGACATGGACCAGGCGGTCGTTGAGCAGGCTGTCGCTCCAGCCCGCGCTGGTCCATTCCCCCATGCTGACGCCGATCGCGACGATCAGGTCCGGCCCGTCCGACAGCACGGCCCGGGCCTCGGCGTGGCCGGCAAAGCCGAACACACCCCGGTAGAGGGGGTGGGCGGGATTGACGAAGCCCTTGGCGTCCGGCGTCGTGACGAATCGCGCGCCGAGGCGCTCGATCAGTCGCAGAAAGGCATCGACGGCCCGCCCCGCCCCGCAGCCGATCACGAAGACCGGCTGGCTCGCCTGCTCGAGCTCGGCGTGCAGGGCGTCGACCGCATCCGGATCGAACATCCCCGCCAGACCGAGCTGCCTGCCGATCGCCGAGGTCGGCGCCGGGGTGCCGGGCGGCACAGCGCAGCGCTGGATGTCCACCGGCAGGGACAGGTGCGCCGCGGCGCGCGCCTGGAGGGCATGGGCGATGGCGCCGTAGATCTTGGCCGCAGCCTGGCCGGGGTGGGACACCAGCGTGTCGTAGCGGGTGCAGTGGCGGAACATGCCGAGGGTGTTGATGCCGGTGCAGCCCGACTCCTGCAGGGCCCGCCGGCCAAAGGTCGGCAGCTGGGGCTGCCCGGTGATCGCCAGCAGCGGCACGCCGTTCTCGTGGGCGCAGGCGACCCCGGTGATGAGGTTGGTGGCGCCGGGTCCGGAGGTGGCGATGCAGACCCCCAGCCGCCCGCTCTCACGGGCATAGCCGTCGGCCATGAAGGCCGCGCCGGCTTCGTGCCGCGAGGTGACGATGCGCGGTCCGCCCCGCCGCTCGCTGCGGGCCAGCGCATCGAAGATCGGCTCGATGGCGCCGCCCGGCACCCCGAAGACATACTCGACGCCCATCGCATCGAGGTGTGCCACGATCAGGTCGGCAACGTTCTCGAGGGACTGTCCCTCGCGCGGTCTTGCGAGTCTTTCCGGTGTTCCTCGTTCCATGGCTGACCTCATTGTTGTCCCGCCGGGCGGGCGGCCCGGTGTGGTGCGCCCGGCCCGAGCCGGCACACGGGCCATGTCGATGGAATGGGCGCCGCACTCGCCCGAAAGTGATAGCGGCGAGCGGACGGCTCGCGCCCGCCAGCGCGCCTCCGAATATATAGTCACCCGACCGGAAAATCACAAATGAATCGACCACTTGTCGTTCGCGAGCCACCACTGGAAGGCGCGCGCAGCGGCTCGCCGGGCAGATAGCGCGAAGGTCATAGTGCCGGTGGGCGAGCGCTGCCCCCCGGCCCGCCCCCG
>JAGRGD010000079.1 GCA_020445665.1 Rhodocyclaceae bacterium | reverse complement strand
TGTAGCCACGGCGGTATTCGAATTTGTCCACCGCCTTCATCAGGCCGATGTTGCCTTCCTGGATCAGGTCGAGGAACTGCAGGCCCCGATTGGTGTACTTCTTGGCGATCGAGATCACCAGGCGCAGGTTGGCCTCGGTCATCTCGCGCTTGGCCCGGCGGGCCTTGGCTTCGCCGGTGGACATCTGCTTGTTGATGTCCTTGAGTTCCTTCAGCGGCAGACCGATCCGTTCCTGCAATTCGATGAGCTTCTGCTGCTCCTCCAGCACGGCAGGGTGGACCCGCATCAGGCCCTCAGCGTAGGCCTTGCCTGACGAGATCTCCTTCTTGAGCCAGTCGAGGTTGGCTTCCTGCCCCGGGAACACCTTGATGAAGTGCGTGCGCGGCATGCCGGCACGATCCACGCACAACTGCAGGATCTGGCGCTCGTGGGAGCGCACCTGCTCGACCATGTGCCGGACCGAGTCGCACAGACGCTCGATGGCCTTGGCGGTAAAACGGATCAGCAGCAACTGTTCGGAGATCTTCTGTTGCTGGGCGCGGTAGGTCTTGTCCTGGGAGCCATTGGCTTCGAGGGCGTCGATCATGGCCTCGTAGTGGCCGCGGATATCGTCGAAGCGGATCAGGGCCTCGGCGCGCAGCAGCGCAAGCGAGGCAGCGACGGCCTTGTTGCCGTCGGCGTCGTCATCGTCGTCGTCGTCCGAGTCGTCGTCGTCGCTCGACTCGTTGGCCTCGGCCAGGGCCGCCTGGGCATTGTGCTGGTTGAGTTCTTCCTCTGGCGCGTTGGGGTCGGTCAGTCCGTCCACCAGCTCGTCGATCTTCATCTCGTCGCGGGCGACCCTGTCGGCGAGGTCGAGAATCTCGGTGATCGTGGTCGGGCAGGCCGAGATCGCCTGCACCATGTGCTTGAGGCCGTCCTCGATGCGCTTGGCGATTTCGATCTCGCCTTCGCGGGTGAGTAGGTTTACGATACCCATCTCGCGCATGTACATGCGCACGGGGTCGGTAGTGCGACCAAATTCCGTGTCGACGGTGGACAGCGCCTGTTCGGTTTCTTCCTCGACGTCTTCGTCGTTGACGGCCGATGCGGCACCATCGTTCATGAGCAGGTCTTCGGCGCTGGGCGCCTCGTCGAAGACCTGGATGCTCATCGAATTGAAGGTCGCGATGATCGACTCGATCTGCTCTGCATCGACCACATCGTCGGGGAGGTGGTCGTTGATCTCGGCGTAGGTCAGGTACCCACGCTCTTTACCGAGCGTGATCAGGGTCTTCAGGCGGGTCCGTCGAACCTCGGCATCCAGTTGCGGGATCGGCGAGTTATCCTCGACCGAGCGCTTGTCTTTCGAGCGCGGGCGGGCTGCCCGGCCACGAGTGGCGGCGCGACGGGGTTCTTTGGCTTTATCCCTCGCCATACGAAGTCCTCAAGCTGAGTGGAAATTCGGGTAAAAACATAGAATTATACTACGATTCAGGGGGTTTCGGTTCACTGCTGGGGTGGCGCCGCTCACGGAGCAGCTCACCATATCGTTGTAGCTCTTCCGCCGAGAGGCGTCCGTCGGAGGCGAGTTTTTGCTGCAGTCGGGCGAACTCTTCCTCGAGCACCCGGTCGTGCAGTTTGTGCAGCGTGTCGGCGAACAGGGTCTCGATCGATGCGGTGTCGAACAGGTTCTCATCGGTCGCAGTGGCGAGCGTTTCGATCACCGTTTCGTGCTCCGTGCCCCGGAATCGCTCGATCAGTGCGCCAATGCCGCCGCGCATGGGCAACTCGCCGAGGCCGTCCGCATCGATCAGCGCGAGCAGGGCACGACTCTCCGGGCAGTCGTGCGGGATTCCGTCGCTGCGGATCCGTCCGACCAGGTGCGGGTGGAGGAGCACGATCCGAAGCAGCGTCGCGACAGGCCCGGGTGGCGCGCTGCGATGGCGGCTGCCCCTGCTGGTGCGAACCTCGGGCACGCGATGTCCGCTGCGCGTGGTGGACGGCCGGCTGCGTGCGATGCCGTAGCTTTGTTCCAGTTCCTGCAGGGACAGACCGGCGCGCTCGGCAATCGACTTGAGCACCTGAAGGCGCAGGATCGGTGCCGCGATCCGCGTTGCCAGGGGGCGGGCGCTGTGGGCGAACGCGGCGCGGCCTTCGGCGCTCTCCAGGTCCACCTGGGCGGCGAGTTCCGTTTCGAGAAAGCGGGCCAGCGGCATGGCCTGCTCGGCGGCACGCCGGAAGGCGTCGGCGCCTTCGCTGCGAACGAAGGAATCCGGGTCATGCTCTGCCGGCAGGAACAGGAAGGCGATGGTCTTGTCGTCGGCGAGGTGCTCAAGGGAGGCCTCCAGCGCTCGCCATGCCGCACGCCGTCCCGCGGCGTCGCCGTCGAAGCAGAACACAACGCGCTCGGCGAGGCGCATGAGACGCTGGACGTGGGCCGGGGTCGTGGATGTGCCAAGGGTTGCCATGGCGTTCTCGATCCCGTGCTGGGCGAGCGCGACCACGTCCATGTAGCCCTCGACGACGATCGCGCCACCGTCCTTTCGGACCGCGTCGCGAGCCTGAAGCTGGCCGTAGAGCTCTCGCCCCTTCTCGAACACCGGGGTCTCCGGCGAGTTCATGTACTTGGGCTCGCCTTTGTCGAGGATGCGTCCCCCGAAGGCGATCACGTTGCCCCGCTGATCATGGATCGGGAACATGATCCGGTCACGGAAGCGGTCGTAGCGGCGGCCCTGATCGTTCTCGATGACAAGTCCTGCTTCGAGCAGACGCTTGTCCTGGTAATCGCTGAATACGGCTGCAAGCCCCTGCCAGGCCTCCGGCGCAAACCCGATACCGTAGCGCTGGGCGATCTGGCCGGAAAGGCCGCGGCCCTTGAGATAGTCGATGGCCCGCGGGTGCTGGCGCAGTTGCTGGCGGTAGAAGCCCGCGGCCTGGCCGAGGAGGTCGGTCAGCGGCTGGGTCTGCGGACCCCGATCGCGCCGTCCCTGGCCGTCGTCCGGCACCTCGATGCCGGCCTGAGATGCCAGTGCCTTGATAGCGTCCACATAGCCGAGGCCGCTGTACTCCATCAGGAAGCCGATCGCGCTGCCGTGGGCGCCACAGCCGAAGCAATGATAGAACTGCTTCGTCGGGCTGACCGAGAAGGACGCGCTCTTCTCTCCATGGAACGGGCAGCAGGCGAAGTAGTTCGCGCCACTCTTCTTGAGTGTGACGTACTGGCCGATCAACTCGACGATGTCGGTGCGAGCGATCAGGTCCTGAATGAACGACTGCGGAATCATGCCCGCGCCAGCGCCGCGATCAGCCCTTGCCGGTCAGGGCACGGCGCACGTGCGTGGAGACGAGGCTCATGTCGGCCTGGCCGGCGAGTGTGCCCTTGAGCTGTCCCATGACCCGCCCCATGTCGGCCGGACCGCTCGCGCCGGTGCTTTCGATTGCGGCCCGTACGGCCTCCGCAATCGCTGCGTCGTCAAGCTGGGCGGGCAGGTAGGCCGAAAGGACCTCGATCTCGAAGCGCTCATTGCCGGCCAGATCTTCGCGCCCTGCTGCCTCGTACTGGGAGGCGGCGTCCTTTCGCTGCTTGACGGCACGTTCGACGACCGCAATCACTCCCGCGTCGTCGAGTTCGATCCGCTCGTCTACCTCGCGCTGCTTGATGGCGGCCAGCAGCATACGCACTGCGGACAGGCGCTGGCTGTCGCGAGCCTTCATGGCGGCCTTCATGTCATCGCTGATTCGGGTCTTGAGGGACATCGGGAACTCCGTGGGGCGGGCGGCCAGAAGCGAAAACCACACAGGCGCGAACGTGACGTTCGCGCCTGTGTGGCCTGGGAAACCGGGTGAGCTGAAGCTCAGTACATCTTGGGCGGCAACATCTGGCTGCGCAGGCGCTTGTGATGGCGCTTGACGGCGGCGGCCAGCTTGCGCTTGCGCTCGGCGGTCGGCTTCTCGTAGAACTCGCGGGAGCGCAGCTCGGTGATCACACCGGCCTTCTCGATAGTGCGCTTGAAGCGGCGAATCGCCACCTCGAAAGGTTCGTTTTCCTTGACGCGGATACCCGGCATTACTGCTTCCTTGAATTGGTCGGTAGGCGTAAAACCCGGCACTATACGCTGAATCGGCTCGTTCGCCAAGACCGGGTTTCGCCTGGGCGGCGCGAGAGCCGCTAGAATGGAACGTTGCCCAAAGGGTCGCCCGACCAAAGCCATGCTAGTCCTCGGAATCGAATCATCCTGTGATGAAACCGGCGTCGCGCTGTACGACCCGGACCGTGGCCTGGTCGCCAATCTCGTCCATTCGCAGATCGCGATGCACGCCGAGTATGGCGGCGTGGTGCCGGAACTCGCGTCCCGCGATCACGTGCGCAAGCTGCCGCTCCTGATCGAGCAGGCTCTGGCCGAGTCGGGCGTGTCCCGGGAGCAGATCGACGCGATTGGCTACACCGCCGGCCCGGGATTGGCGGGAGCGCTGCTTGTGGGGGCCAGTGTGGCCGAGTCGTTGGCCATGGCACTCGATGTCCCGTCGATTCCGATTCATCACCTCGAAGGGCACCTGCTGTCCCCGATGCTGGCGGACGACGCCCCGACTTTCCCTTTCGTCGCCCTGTTGGTGTCGGGGGGGCATACCCAGTTGATGCGGGTCGATGGCGTCGGCGCGTACCAGTTGCTCGGCGAATCGGTGGATGATGCTGCGGGCGAGGCCTTTGACAAGACCGCCAAGTTGCTCGGCTTGCCGTATCCGGGCGGCCCGGAGCTGGCGCGGCTTGCCGAGAACGGCGTCGCGGGCCGATTCGCCCTGCCGCGGCCGATGCTCAGATCCGGCGATCTCGACTTCAGCTTCAGCGGGCTCAAGACGGCTGTCCTGACTGCGACCCGCGCGCGGACGTTATCCGAAGCCGAGCGGGCCGACCTCGCGGCAGAGTTCCAGCAGGCCGTGGTCGATGTCCTCGTGGCGAAGTCAGTGCGGGCACTCGAGCACACCGGCCTGACAACCCTGGTCGTTGCGGGTGGTGTCGGTGCCAACCGGCATCTGCGCCACTCCCTTGATCAGGAACTTGTCCGCCGGGGCTGGCGTGCGTGCTATCCGGCGCCGTCCCTGTGCACCGACAATGGCGCAATGATTGCTTTTGCCGCGGCCCTGCGATGCAGGGCGGGCTTGCCGGAGCGCGGCGATGGCGCGATCTGTGTCAGACCTCGCTGGCCGCTCGCGTCCATTGGCTGAACGAGCTGCTCAGCCCTTCTTGCCCCCGATCCTCGACTCGGTGCCGGCCAGCAGGCGCCGGATGTTCGCCAAATGGCGCCAGGCCAGAAGGATGGCCATGATGATGGTGGCTGCGATCTGCCACGAGCCGCCGTCGAGGGCATAGGTGGCCAGCGGGGCGGCCGCTGCCGCAGACAGTGCGGCGGCCGACGAATAGCGCGATGCAGCGGCCACCGCGATCCACGCCAAGGCGCACGCCAGCGCCACCCATCCCGAAAAGCCGATCAGAACGCCGAGCGCCGTCGCGACCCCCTTGCCGCCCTTGAAGCGCAGAAACACGGGATAGAGATGGCCGATGAACGCAGCCAGGCCGCAGATGGCCTCAATGCCAGGCATCACGCCGGCGGTCGGCCCGAAACGGGCCGCGAGCCAGACGGCCAGCCAGCCCTTGAAAGCGTCACCCAGCAAGGTGATGACGGCGGCGCTCTTGTTGCCGCTACGCAGGACATTGGTGGCGCCCGGGTTGCCGGAGCCGTAGCTCCGAGGATCTGCCAGGCCGAAAAGCCGACTGGAGATCATCGCGAAGGGCACCGAACCCATCAGGTAGGCGGCCAGGGCGAACAGCAATTCGGTCATCGGATAGGGGCTCGGAACCGGGTTCTGGGGGCGGCGGGTTTCCCTGCGGCCGCGATGCCGAATTCTAGTCGATTCGTTCGCGTGCGGGCACCATGCGTGTTTTCCGTTGAGTCCGAATAAGAAACCGCCGATCGAGTCGGCGGTTTTCTTTCTGACGCGAGCGCGGGCCTGTCTACTGAATAAGCAGGCTCTCGAGTGATTTGCCCTCGTCGAGGCATTTCTGGACCCAGAGGGGCTTTCTGCCGCGCCCGGTCCAGGTCATCGAGGCATCGTCGGGATTGCGATACTTCGGCGGAACCACCGACTTCTTGCCCTTGGGTTTGGCGGCCGCCTTGCGACGCGGCTTGCGCTCGGCCGGCACGCTGGCGCCCTTGCCGACAACGTCGTCGATACTCAGGCCGTGCTCGGCGGCAAGCTTGTGCATTTTCTTCAGCAGGTCCCGTTTGGCGGTTTCGTCCCGCTTCTTGATTTCGCTGTCGACCCGTTTCTGGAGGCGCTTCAGTTCGGGAATCGAGAAATTGGCAAGATCCATGTCATATCCTTCTCTAGGCAGTTGGCGGCAGCGCCAGGGCGGCAAATTGGCGACGCATTTATTCTGCCATTCAATTGAAGGATTATTCAAAGAAAAGATATCGGGCCGAGTAACAAACTGTGAATGCACCTCAGGCCGCAATCGCGCATTCAACGACCTTTGCGCCAAGCGTTGGCTCGAGGATGGCAGGAGAAATCGACACCAGCAGTCCGCGACGTCCACCATTGATATAAATGGTGTCCAGGGCAAGAACAGACTTTTCGACAAAGACCGGCAGTGCTTTGCGTGTGCCGAAAGGCGATGTGCCGCCCACCAGAAAGCCAGAGTGGCGATTGGCCGTTTCGGGGGCGCATTGGTTGATTGACTTGCAGCCGATCTGCCGTGCGAGGGCTTTGGTGGACACCTTTCGGTCACCATGCATCAGCACGATGAGCGGTTCGCCGCGTTCGTTTTCCATGACCAGGGTCTTGACGACAACGTGCTCGGGCACGCCGAGTTTCTCGGCCGAAACGCGAGTGCCTCCATGTGCTTCATATTCATACGGGTGGGCGGTAAAGGCCACGCCATGCTTGCGCAGGAATTTCGTCGCTGGTGTTTCCGGTGCGCCATCGATTGCACGGTTCTTTCGTTTCATGAGTTTCTCTGTACGCATTCAGGCGCAGGCATTCAACCCCTCGGATGGTGGCGGGCGTGGAGCGATTTGAGTCGCTCGCGCGCAACATGGGTATAGACCTGGGTGGTGCTGATGTCCGCGTGGCCAAGCAGCATCTGAACGATGCGCAGATCGGCACCGTGGTTGAGCAGATGCGTGGCAAAGGCGTGGCGGACCGTATGTGGCGAAATATTTGCCGCGGCAATGCCAGCGGCCATGGCGTGGTGCTTGATCAGTTTCCAGAACATCTGGCGCGACATGGCACGCCCGAGGCGGGTCACGAAAACGGCATCGGCCGTTCGCGCACCGAGCAATAAGGGACGCGCCTCGCGCGTATATCTTTCGAGCCAGTCCGCTGCTGCGTCGCCGAGGGGCACCAGTCGCTCCTTGCTGCCTTTCCCGGTGACGCGGACATAGCCTTCGCGCGGGCTGATCTCGAAATGTCGCAGGCTGATGAGTTCCGTGACGCGCAGACCGGTCGCGTAAAGCAGTTCGAGCATTGCACGGTCGCGCAGGCCGAGCGGCGTTTCGGTATCGGGCGCGTCCAGCAGGGCCTCGACCTGAGCCTCCGACAGGGTCTTTGGAAAGCGCTCGCCCTTCACCGGGGGCGCAAGTCTTGCCGACGGGTCGGTGGTCAGGCGGGATTCCTGCACCAGTTGGCGGTAGTAACGGCGGATGGCTGACAACAGGCGCCTCTGACTGGCGGGCTTGTGGTCGCGCGAGAAATGGGCGAGATACGCCTGCAGGTCGGTAAGCTCTGCCGACGGAAGTGCCGTGTTCCGCTCGGTGAGCCAGGCCTCCAGGCCGCCCAGATCGATCCGGTAGCCGTCCAGGGTGTTCTTCGACAGGCCGTGCTCAAGCCAGAGGGTGTCACAGAAGCGGTCGATCTCCGCCGAGTGACCTCGGCGACCCGGGCGGAGGTCGGGCACCGTCACAACATCGCGCCCTCGTGGCGGAGCAGCCACAGTTTGGTGTCCAGCAGATATCCGTCCCGCGCATTGGCGAAGCCGCCTGGCCCCGACGCGGCAACCACCCGGTGGCAGGGCACGACGACGGGACAGGGGTTCGCACCGCAGGCCTGTCCCACGGCCCGCGCGGCGCTGCCCAGTTCCGCGGCCAGATCGCCGTAGCGGCGAACGTGGCCCCGCGGGATGCGTCGCATTGCGGCCCACACGCGCTGCTGGTGGGGCGTCCCGGCCGCTTCGATGCTCAGTTGGAAGACGTGGTCGGGGTCGGCCAGATAGGCAGCGATTTCGCGGCGCACCTGTTCGGCGTAGGCCGTGGACGCCGGCGCTGTGGGCGTGCCGGGGGGCAGGAACACGATCCGGGTGAGCCGGTCTCCGTCGGTACTGACTCCCAGCGCGCCGAAAGGCGCCGCCATGACCAGATCGAATGCCCCCATGCGCGGATCGCCTTTCTCGCGTCAGCGGCCGGGCGCCAGGGCGGCTTTCAGCTCTGCGTCGGCCGGATCCGCGCCCAGCCAGACCCGCAGCAGCGCTTGCTGAAAGTCCTTGCCAGTGATCGGGTCACCGCGCAACCGGCCATCGACCGCCATGCGTGTGCCGGTTGCGGGGTCGAGATCCAGGATCACCTCGGTGCCCTCGGGTGCCTTGCCGAGTGCCAGCAGCACTGACCGCATGGCCTCGACACGCCCCGAGAGTTGCGCGTAGGCCGCATCGTCATGGTTCTTGCGAATGCCGTCGACGAGGCCGTCGGAAAACTGCTCGGCGGTCAGGTCGCGCAGCGTGACGATGCGTATCCGCTTGACGCCGTCTTCGGCAATGGCCGCGGCGGGGGAGCGGTCGCCTGTCCTCAGGTACAGGCCCATGGCATAGACCTTGAAGAAAAACTTCGTGCGGACGCCGGCCCCATTGAGAACGAGCGGCTCGCCCCCGACGCTCAGGCGGTCGTCGAAGCTGATGCCGGCCACGTCGGCGGCCTGGGCGAGACACAGGCTGGTGGTCGCGAGGGCGGCGGCCAGGAGATGTCGGACGGATATCAAGGGTGCCTCCTCCAGATACGGTTGCGCCCCGTTCCGGGCCGGGGCGCAGGCATCGTAACAGGCGAATCGGGGGACATTTAGAGTCTGTAGACTAGCGACGGATCTCCCCGTTGCCGAGCACGATCCACTTGTTGCTGGTCAGGCCTTCCAGACCCACCGGGCCGCGGGCGTGAATCTTGTCGGTCGAGATGCCGATTTCGGCACCCAGGCCGTACTCGAAGCCGTCGGCAAACCGGGTCGAGGCATTGACCATCACCGAGGCCGAATCCACCTCCCGCAGGAAGCGCATCGCGTGCGTGTAGTTCTCGCTGATGATCACCTCGGTGTGGCCGGAGCTATAGCGGTTGATATGCTCGATCGCTTCGTCGAGGCCATCGACCACGCGGATGGCAATGACCGGCGCGAGGTATTCCTCTGACCAGTCGGCTTCGGACGCTTCTTTCAGCAGGCCGCCGTCGATGCCGGCATCGCGCAGCAACATCAGGGTCTCGGCGCAGCCTCGCATCTCCACCCCCTTGGCCGCCAGCGACTGGCCAATTTCCGGCAGATGGCGAGCGGCCACATCGCGGGCGACGATCAGACTCTCCGCGGTGTTGCAGGTGCCGTAGCGCTGGGTCTTGGCGTTTTCGACGATCGGCACGACCTTGTCCGGGTCGGCGAAACTATCCACATAGACATGGCAGTTGCCGTCCAGGTGTTTGATCACCGGCACCCGGGCTTCGCGGCTGATGCGTTCGATCAGGCCCTTGCCGCCGCGGGGGACGATGACGTCGACGAACTCGGGCATCGTGATCAGTTCGCCGACTGCCGCCCGGTCGGTGGTCTCGATGACCTGTACCGCGGCGGCAGGCAGGCCTGCCGCGTCGAGGCCGCTGCGCACGCAGGCCGCGATGGCCTGGTTGGCGTTGAGCGCTTCCTTGCCGCCCCGCAGGATGGCCGCGTTGCCCGACTTGAGGCACAGGGCGGCCGCATCGGCCGTGACGTTCGGGCGTGCCTCGTAGATGATGCCGACCACGCCCAGCGGCACGCGCATGTGGCCGACCTGAATGCCCGAGGGGCGGCGCTTGACGCCACTGATCTCGCCGACCGGGTCGGGCAGCGTGGCAATCTGCTCCAGCCCCTCGGCCATCGCCTCGACGCCCTGGGCGGTCAGGGTCAGGCGGTCGATCAGGGCAGGCTCGAGCCCGTCGGCTCGCGCCTGGGCGAGATCGCGCCCATTGGCTTCCAGCAGCGCCTCCCGCCGCGCCCGGATCTCGGCCGCAATGCGGCGCAGCGCGTCGTTCTTGGCCTCGGTCGACGCGGTCGCCATCCGCCGGGACGCTGCACGGGCGTCGCGGCCGACCGTCTGCATGTATTCCTTGATGTCCATCATCGGTACCTGCTGCGCAATCCCTTATTAAACCACCGATGCGGCGGCGCGAAAATCGGCCGGAGCGGGCCGGTGGGGGTCAGGCGCGGGGGCGCAGGCGCAGCATCAGCTGCAGGAACTCGTCCCAGACGTCGCCGGGGAGCAGGCCCTTGATCATCCGGTCGATGCGCGCCGCGTGCTGGAGGGCGTTGTGCAGTTGCCGCGCCCGCAAACGACGACCCGCCCACTCGATGGCCTGCCGTCGGCGGGGCTCGAAGATCCGCTCGGCCTTCAGCACGGCGTTTGCCTGGCCGCCGTGGTCGAGGGCGGTCCGCAGGCGGGCCAGAGCGCGCAGATCGGCCGACAGGGTCCACAGGATCAGCGGTGGCGCCTCTCCTTCGCCCCTCAGGCCGTCGAGCAGGCGGGCGCATCGTCCCGGCTCGCCGTCGAGCATCGCGATGCGCAAGGCCTCGACGTCGTAGCGGGCGACGTTGAGCACGGCCTCGCGTACCTGGGCGAGGTCCAAGGCACCTTCGCCGTGGAGCAGGCCGAGTTTGCTGATCTCCTGGTGGGCTGCCAACAGGTTGCCCTCGACGTGCTCGGCGATGAACTCGAGGGCCTCCGGTGGCGCCGTCTGGCCCTGGCGCTTCAGCCGCGCGCCGACCCAGGCCGGCAGTTGTTCGAGCGGGGGCGTGTTCAATTCGACGACAGTGCCGGGGCCGGACACCGCGGCGAACCAGGCGGCCTTGCGTGCCGCCCAGTCCAGTTCCGGCAGGGTGAGCAGCACACAGTCACCACCCGGTCCCAGGGCCTCGCACAGCCGCGCCAGGGCATCGCCCCCGTCCTTGCCGGGTTTGCCGTTCGGAATGCGCAGGTCGAGCAGCTTGCGGTCGCCGAAGAGCGAGAGGTTGCTGCTGGCCATCGCTAGCTGTTCCCAGCGGAAACCCTGCCCGGCGACGAGGATCTCCCGCTCCGTGACGCCTTGCCGGCGGGCGGCGGCACGAATCGCGTCGGCGGCTTCCTCGACCAGCAGCGGGGCGCTGCCGTGCAGGACATAGAGCGGGGCAAGCGCGCCCTCGAGATGGGCGGCCAGTTGCTCCGGGCGAAGGGCCGGCATTCAGGCCCCGGGCGTGGCCGCCTCGAGGCGGCGCATCATCTGGCGGACGAGTTCCTGCTCCATGTCTGTGAAGAGGAGCGCCTCCTCCTGCTCCTTGGCCAGGATGGCCGAGTCGTCCCAGGTGGCCTCGCGGGTGGTGGCGAGGGCCGTCTCGGGGATCAGCTCACTTCCGTCCCGACCCATCAGGCGAAAGCGCAGCCCCTGCCGGAACTCGTACTCGCGAACCTTGCCCGATCCGGACAGACCGATGATGTTCTTCTCGCGGCCGGCGCTAACAACTTCGAGTGTGGCCTCGGCCTCGCTGCGCTGGCCGACGACCCGGGTGTCGCCCGAGGCCTCGACCCGGCGCCGGATCTCTCTCAGCAGTTCCGTGCGGACCGGGCCGGCAACATGGAGGGTGGCGAAGGGCAGCGGCCGGGCGCCACGCAGGCGGAAGCCGCAGCCCACGAGGCCCGAGGCCAGAAGGCCCAGGGTCAGCCTGCGCCGCGTGGCGCTTGCCTGCTTCATGGGGCCCCTCCCGAATTCACTCTGTCACGCTCTGCCGAGTAGGTGGCGAAATCCACCCGCGGGGCGGTGCGGGCAGGCTCGCCAGCGTAGTGCGCCTGCCGCCGGGCCTCCGACGCCTGCAAGCCGTCGTACCAGGCCCGGCTGCTGCAGGCGGACAGGCCGGCCGTGCCGATCAGCAGCAGCGCGGTGGCGATGGCGGCGCGGCGCATGGACATCAGCAGACGATATTCACGAGGCGACCTGGCACGACGATGACCTTGCGCGCCGGCTTGCCGTCCATGAACTTGGCGGCGGCGTCGCTGGCCAGGGCCGCCTTCTCGATGTCGGCGCGCGGCAGGTCGGCCGCCACCTGGATGGCGCCCCGCAGCTTGCCGTTGATCTGCACCATCAACTCGATCCGGTCCTGCTTGAGCGCCGCTTCCGACGCCTGGGGCCACGGCGCGTCGAGGATGTCGCCGGTAAAGCCGCAGCTCTGCCACAGGGCGTGGGCGATGTGGGGCGTGATCGGCGCCAGCACCCGCAGCAGGATCGAGAAGCCTTCGGCGACCACGGCCTCGTGGGCAGAAGCATCGTCGGTCGGCGCCTTCTCGATCGCATTGAGGATCTTCATCGTCGCTGAGGCAACGGTGTTGAACTGGTGCTTGCCGAAGTCGTAGTCGGCTTGCTTGAGGCAGGTATGGACCTCACGCCGCACGGCCGCCAGCGGCTCGGGCAACTCGCGACCGTCGAGGCTGGCGACGGCGCCGAGGCTGTCCCGGCACTCACCGGCGAAGCGGTGGCCAAATGCCCAGACCCGCCTCAGGAAGCGGTAGGCGCCTTCGACGCCGGAGTCGGACCACTCGAGCTGCTGGTCGGGCGGTGCCGCGAAGATGATGAAGAAGCGGGCGGTGTCGGCGCCGTAGGCGTCGACCAGCGCCTGCGGGTCGACACCGTTGTTCTTCGACTTCGACATCTTCTCTGTGCCGCCGATCGTCACCGCCTGGCCGTCGGCCGTCAGCGTGGCGGCCACGATGCGCCCCTTGTCGTCGCGCTCGACCGTGACGTCAGCCGGGTTGATCCACTGCTTCTTGCCGCCCTCGAGCTCCCGGTAGTAGGTCTCGGCCACGACCATGCCCTGGGTGAGCAGCGCAGTGAAGGGTTCGGACGCGCTGGTCAGCCCCTCGTCGCGCATCGCCCGCGTGAAGAAGCGGGAGTAGAGCAGGTGCAGGATCGCGTGCTCGATGCCGCCCACGTACTGGTCCACCGGCGCCCAGTGGTCGACGCGACCGTCTACCATGGCGCTCGTGTTGTCCGGGCAGGCGTAGCGCAGGAAATACCAGGAGGACTCGACGAAGGTGTCCATCGTGTCGGTTTCGCGCCGCGCGGGTTTGCCGCAACCCGGGCACGTGCACTCGTAGAACTCGGGCATCCGGGCCAGGGGCGAGCCCCGCCCGGTGACGGCCACGTCCTCGGGCAGGACGACCGGCAACTGCGCGTCGGGCACCGGCATGTCGCCGCAGGCCTCGCAGTAGATCATCGGGATCGGGCAGCCCCAGTAGCGCTGGCGCGAGATGCCCCAGTCGCGCAGGCGGAACTGGACCCGCTTCTGACCGAGGTGCTTGGCCTCGAGGTCGGTTGCGATGGCGTCCACCGCTTCGCTTGAGCGCAGGCCGTCGTACTTGCCGGAATTCACGACGCGCCCGTGTTCAGCGTAGGCGTCGATCCACGGGGCCGTCACCTCGGCATAGCTGTCATGGGTCGAGGCCACCACCATCTTGATCGGCAGCCGGTAGCGTGTTGCGAAGGCGAAGTCCCGCTCGTCGTGGGCCGGCACCGCCATCACGGCGCCTTCGCCGTAGCCCATCAGCACGTAGTTGGCGACCCACACCGGCAGGTACTCGCCACTGATCGGATGCACGACGCGCAGGCGCGTCGCGACGCCCTTCTTCTCCATCGTGGCGAGGTCGGCCTCGGCCACGCCGCCCTTGACGCAATCGTCGACGAAAGCCGCCACTTCCGGGTCCGCCTCGGCGGCCTGGCGGGCCAGCGGGTGCTCTGCGGCGACCGCCACGTAGGTGGCGCCCATCAGGGTATCGGCGCGCGTCGTGAACACCTTCAGCACGCCCGACTTGCCGACCGTGGTCAGGTCATAGGGGAACTGGACCTCGACCCCTTCGGAGCGGCCGATCCAGTTGCGCTGCATCTGCTTGACCTGCTCCGGCCAGTCGGGCAGGTCGTCGAGGGCGGACAGAAGCTCATCCGCGTAGGCGGTGATCTTCATGTAGTACATCGGGATGTCGCGCTTTTCGACCAGGGCGCCGGAGCGCCAACCGCGGCCATCGATGACCTGTTCGTTCGCCAGCACCGTCTCGTCCACCGGGTCCCAATTGACGGAGCCGAGTCGCTTGTAGATCAGGCCTTTGCGGTACAGGCGGGTAAACAGCCACTGCTCCCAGCGGTAGTACTCGGGCGTGCAGGTGGCCAGTTCGCGGGACCAGTCGATGCCGAAGCCGAGGCGCTTCAGCTGCCCCTTCATGTAGTCGATGTTGGCGTAGGTCCACTGGGCCGGCGGCACGTTGTTCTGGATCGCCGCGTTCTCGGCCGGCATGCCGAACGCGTCCCAGCCCATCGGCTGCATTACGTTGTGGCCGCGCATCCGGGCCTGACGGGAGATGACGTCGCCGATCGTGTAGTTCCGTACATGCCCCATATGGAGCTTGCCCGAGGGGTAGGGGAACATCGACAGGCAGTAGTACTTGGGCCGGTCGGCATCCTCCACCACGCGGAAGGATTGCTGTGATGTCCAGTGTTCCTGGGCGGCGGTCTCGATGACCTGGGGGGCGTATTTTTCCTGCATGGTCGCGCGGGCCGAGTGAAGGGCGAAAGCGCCGAATTATAGCTGGCTTCAGGCCTGTCGCCTGCCGCTGTCGCCCTGTCTGGCAACGGCGTCGCGTAGCCACGTGGCGAAATCCCGCTCGCCGGCGTCCTCGCCACCCTGGACGAAGCCTGCCATCGCGGCGAGATCGGGCGGCAGCCCGTCAGCCATGCCAACCACCACGAGCCCTGCGCCGAGTGCGGTGGCGACGCCGGCAACGCTGGTCGCGACGGCGGCTGCATGGGCGGGCTCGTAGTCTCGCGAGAGCCCTTCCAGGCTGACCTTGACGTAGTCCGGGCGCAGGCTCCGCAGCAGTGACAGCGCGTGGTCGCGATAGTCGGCCAGGATGACGTGCGCGCCGAGATGGCGAATCCGCCGGACCAGCGCTTGTACTTCGCCAGGGTACTGGGCGGCCCGGTCGGCGGTGATCTCGAAGCCGAACAGGTCTGGCGATAGCGCCGCCCGTTGCAGGGCGGCCTCGACATGCGTGATCAGGTCGCTCGCGCCGCAGATCGAGGCGTCGCCGAGGGCAATGCTGATGCGCAGGCCCGTGCGGCGGTCCGGCGCCAGCTCGCGCAGCACCTGGCAGCAGGCATTGAGCGTCCAGAGGTCGAGGGCGAGGCCGTCGCCATCCCGCTCGCAGCGCTCGATGAAACGCTGGGCGTCGGGGTGGCCCGGCAGGTCGATGTGGAGCACCACTTCGGCCCACTCCCGCGCTTCCGGGGCGACCGGGAGAATCGGGCGGACCTGCAATCTCAGGCGCGACTGCTCAAGGGCCGCGGCGAGGCTGGGCGGCGCCAGGGCCGTGTCACCCGAGCGGCCTGCGTCGTCCAGCGCTGCTTCGCAGACCTGATTGCGACCTCGGCGCTTGGCGGCATAGCAGGCTCGGTCTGCTGCGCTGAGGGCGTGCGCGAGGTCGTGGTGAGCCTCGTCCAGAAGCACCAGGCCGATGCTGGCGCCGACGCGGAACTCGCGGCCCTCCCACGGGAAGCGGAAGGCCGCGACGGTTGCGCACAGGCTGTCGGCCACGGCGCGCGCGTGGGCCAGGCCGCAATCGCGCAGCAGCAGGGCGAACTCGTCGCCTCCGACGCGGGCGAGCATGTCCTGGTCCCTCACGTGCTGCTGAAGCAGGGTGCCAATCTGGCGCAGCAATTCATCGCCGGCGACGTGTCCGCAGGTGTCGTTGACGATCTTGAAGCGGTCCAGATCCATGAAGCACAGCGCGTGACCCCGCGGGCTCGCCACGCCGAGGACGGCTTCCACCTCGCGCTCGAATGCGCGGCGGTTCGCTAGGCCGCTAAGCGGGTCATGATCGGCGAGGTAGCGAAGCTGCTCGGTCGCCGCATCGACGCGCGACTGCATCTCGTCGCGTGCGATCTCGAGCGCCTCGGCCATGTGGTTGAAGCCGTGCTCCAGCTCGCCGATCTCACCACCGCTGCTCGCGGCTACGCGGGTACCCCGGATGCCGCGCGCCATGTCACCGACGGCAGAGGCGAGTCGTTCCAGCGGCCGGCTCATGGTCCTCGCAAGTCGCTGGGAGAAAAGGCCGGTGGCGGCCAGGGCAAGCAGTGAGAAGGCGATGTTGAGGGCCAGAATTCGCCATTTGCGGTAGGCCAGCTCGGCCGTGTCGAGCTCGGCATAGACCCAGCCGATGCGCTCCCGCGCGGCACTGCGATCGGGCTCGTAGAGTTCGCCCAGATCAAGCGGTGTCCGCCAGACCGGCGCGATGAAGCGCAACTTGCCGCCTGACGGGGAGATCTGTGTTGGCGCTTCGATGGCCTTGAGCGGTCCTGCCTCGGGGGCTTTCATGGCGCCGCTGATTGCCAGCGGCCGGCCGTCCTCCTGGATCACCGCGGCGGCGTGGACCTGGCGCTGGGTCAGGGCAGCCTGCAGCAGTGCGTCAAGCGTCTCCCGATTGCCCGAGATGAGTCCGTACTCGCTGGCCGGTGCCAGGAAACCAACGACCGCGAGCCCGCGCTCTTCCAGGCTGCGGTCGAACTCGCGCGAGGCACTCCACAGGAACCAGGCGCTGATGCCCAGGGCCACAATCGCTGTCGGCAATAGTCCGGCAACCAGCAGGCGACGGTGGATGGTGAGCCGGTCGAGGCCTTTCATCGGCCGGCCTCCCAATCCAGAAGGCGAGTGCGCAGCGTGTCCTCACTGATTTCCGGGAGGCCGAGCGAGCGGGAGACGCGCTGGTTGATCGCCACCCGGAAGTGTTCGGGATCCAGAATGCCCCGCTTGAAGGCCTGAAGGTCGTCCTGAGCCGTCAGTAGCTGCGTGGCCTGCAGGGCGATGTCCGCGGGTGTGCTGAAGACGCCGGCGACGGCACCGGCCCGGACATAGGCCGGCGTGAAACCGATCACCGGTCGGCGGTGCCGGTAGCTGGTGAGCAGGATGCTCATCACGGTGTCCCGATTGAAGATGCCGGGGTCGGGCGTCGCGAGCAGCGCCGAGTCGGGGGTGAGGACGCGTTCGAGCGCGGGCACGATCTCCTGTTCCCGCTCGACCGTCGCGAGGCGCGGCGTAAAGCCTGCCGCCTCGATGGCCTGGTTCAGAGCGGCTGCAGGCTCGGGCGCGGAAATGCCGAGCAGGACCGCCACCGACGCCACATCGGGTGCGAGGATCCGGAGCATGGCGAGTCGGCGGGGAATCGGCTGGTCGAGGACGATTGCGCCGAGTTTCCCGGTCGCGTCGTCCGCATGCAGGGCGAGCGCGTCGCGCCGCGAAACCAGGACCGACAGGACGGCGGTTGCGCCGGCGTCCAGGGCCTGCGCGGTCGCGTCTCGACCGAGGGCGACGATCACCTTGCCCGGCGCTGGTGTCGGCCGCGGGGTGACGCCGAGGTCGTGAATGGCGCCTACGTTGTGGCCCTTTTCTTTCAGGGCGCCCTCAAAGGCGGCCAGGAATTCCTGCTGAAGGGCGCCGCTGCGAGGCATCCAGACATCGACGACACCGGCCGCCGACAAGGTCCATGCCAGCATCAGCCACAGGCCGAACAGCAGGTGGAAGGCAGTGAGGTCGGGAGGGCGGGGACGCCGTCGGGTCACGATCGCGGGGTGCTACCAGCTCAGGCGTGCCGTCGCGAACAGGCTCGGCTCATGACGGAAGTCGCCCTCATGGAAATCCGGGTACGCGCCCTCGAGACTCTGGGCGGTCACGGCCAGCTCGCCGTCTCGCCCGTTCGGGCCGAGCAGGCGGGCGACCTTGAGGTCGGTTCGGCCGCCGGACGGCACGACGTCGCCATCGTTGAGCCAGCGCATCTCCGTTGCATAGTAGAAGCCCAGGCTGGCCCGCCAGCTGGATGTCAGTTCCTTGATCACCTGCAGGCCGCTCATGCTCGCCGGCGCACTGTGAACAAGATCCGGATCCTGGGGCGCGTTGCCGCGCGCCGTGATGTTCACGAAGGACTGGGTGAACACGATCCGCCCCCAGCCGGGCTGCCGCCAGTCTGCCCGCAGCTCGGCACCTTCGGCGACGATCGCGCCGGCATTGACGAAATTCACGGCCGTACGGCCAAGCAGGCCGACGAAATTAGGCGGCGGATCGTAGTCGCAGACCACATTTCGACTGGTCGGTGGGAAGGAGCAGGCGCGATCATCGATGTAGCGGTCGAATCGCTCGCGGAAGACGCGCGCATCCAGCTCGAGGTTCAGTGCGTCGATGTGGCCGGTGTAGCCCAGCTCGACGAAGCGCACGCGCTCGGGTTCCGGCTCCTCCCGGGCCCAGTAGGTGATGGCCAGGATCTGGTCGGCAAAGGAGACGGAGGTGAAGCTGCGCGCCTCCCACGCCTGGGGCGCGCGGTAGGCCGTTCCGGTGCTGAAGCGCAGGGACTGGCGCGGTGCCAGCGCGTAGGTCAGCGCAAGGCGGGGCGAGAACAGCCTGCCCGAGTAGTAGTGATGCTCGAGATTGCCGCCCACGTTGACGGCCAGCCTGTCGGTTGCCTGCCATGTCAGGCTCGAGAAAAGCTGCCACTGGACACCCACTTCCGGCCGGTCCGAACTGAAATACAGGATCGAGCGGGTGGCGTCCCGGCGAACGCCTGCACCGACGAGGACGTGCCAGGCCTCGTCGAGGCGGCGGGTCCACTGCACCTCGAGGTCGTCGCGCTGGAGGTCGATGTCCTGGCGCACCGGTAGATCGAAAGCCCCGGCCGGGATCACCCAGTGCTTTCGTTCCGCCCGGTCCTGGTGATAGAACTGGACCGACAGTTCCGATTCCGGGCCGAAGCTCCGCAGCCAGCTCAGTTGGAGATAGTTTTCCTTGATCCGCCGCTTGCCGAGGGGTTCGGTCGGACTGTCGGGGATGCCGGTGTCGTCGAACCCGACGGTGCTGCCCGCCTGAATCCGGATCTCGTCTGCCAGGCTCGGTTGCAGCAGCACCTGCAGGTTGGCGACATTGCGCTCGATGGTCTCGGCGGCCTCGCCCTCGAAGCTCAGGAAGTTGACCGCGCCCCGGTGCGAGGCCGTGATGCGCCAGTCGAGCTCCTCCTCGCCGCCGTTGAGGCGCACGCCGACATCCTTCATCTCCCGATGGCCTGCCCGCACAGTGACGGTGTTGCCGGACTCGGTGCGGGGCGAACGGGTGATGATGTTCACCACTCCCTGGTAGGCGTTGGCGCCGTGGGCGGCGCCGTTCGGGCCACGTACGACCTCGACCCGCTCAACGTCGTCGACCCGGATCGGCAGATCCTGCCAGTGCACATTGCCCCAGAACGAGTTGTTCACCGTCCGTCCATCGACCAGCACCTTGATCCGGCGCCCGTAGGCGTCGCCCATGCCATGGTTGGCGACGGTCGGCGAGCCGCTTGCCCAGTCCGCCACCTGGAACCCGGGCACCAGGCGGAGCAGATCGTGCAGTTCGGTGAAACCCGACGCCTCGATCAGTTCCCGGTCGATGATGGTCACCGGGGCCGGCGCATCGTAGGTGCTCTGGGCCAGGCGGGACGCCGTCAGCACAATCGGTATGTCATCGTAGAACAGGGACTCGGCTGTTTCGGCGTGGATGGCGCTCGAGCCGGACAGGGCGGTGACGGCAATGGCTGCAAGGCGGGCGGTACGGGGCGGAGGAGGGAGAGTCATGTCGCATTTCCAGGGCGAAACAGGCGATCGCACCAGGCGGGCCTGGGCATCAGGAAGGCCCCAGATTAACGAGCTTGTGCCCGATTGCGAAGGGTCATTCTGCGCGTGCGATCGGTTCGCGCCGCGTCGCGACCGGGGGCATGCAAAAAAAAGCGGCATTCGGAGGCCGAATGCCGCAAATCTCCAATGAAGGAGAGGGAGGGAGCCGTCGGGGGCGACGGCGGCCTTCAGGCCGCCTTCTGCCCCTGTGTCATGTAGTGGTGCCAGCGGCGGATGGTCATCACCGCCACATCGCTGACTGCGTCAATCGGCGCACAGAAAATGCGTTTCTGGCTCCGGAGCAGCGGCGAAACCAGCGGTGAGCACAGCGTCGCGCGCTCGGCCTTCAGGAGTTGCTGGAAGTTGTCCATCGCGGCACCCCAGTACTCGGGGGTACCGACCCAGCCGGTGTCGTCGGTTGCCTGCCGGACCGCCTTGCGCCACAGGGCTTCAGCGCGGGGCGTCGGTACGCCGGCACGGCGGGCGTACCAATTCAAGAGTTTTGGTGCATTCATGGTGCTCTCCTTGGGGGGAGCTGGATCGCAGCCCCACCTTGGCCCGCTGGCCGGGTTGGCCGTTGCGGGCGTTCAATGCGCCTGTTCATGCGGCGCGGCAATCTAAGTTTGCCTTTAGTTTTATTGGCTTGGCGGTGTCGACATGTAAATAACTACAAGCCTGATTCCGTCTCGCACAACATCAATGTAGGGCTTATGTCGCGCTGCATCAAGTCCGGCAACGCATCATTTCGTGAATTCTCCAACGATCGTTTGAAACGCCGACCCGGTGGCGAAGCCGTGGTCGCGCCGTAAAATGCCGCCTTCGCCACCTGGTCCCGCCATGTCCCCGCTCCTCAAAGATCTCAATCCGGAACAGCTGCAGGCCATCTGCATGCAGCCCGCCCACGCGCTGATCCTGGCCGGCGCCGGTTCAGGCAAGACCCGCGTCCTGACGACCCGTATCGCCTGGCTCATCCAGCAGGGTCTGGCCTCACCCCAGTCCATTCTCGGCGTCACTTTCACCAACAAGGCGGCGCGGGAAATGCGAGCGCGCCTGTCGGCAATGTTGCCCATGGACATCCGTGGAATGTGGCTGGGGACCTTCCACGGATTGTGCAATCGACTGTTGCGTGCACACCACAGAGAGGTCGGTCTGCCGCAACTGTTCCAGATTCTCGACACCGCCGACCAGCTCGCGGCGATCAAGCGGCTGCTCAAGACCCTGGGCGTCGACGATGAGCGCTATCCGGCGCGGGACCTGCAGCACTTCATCAACAACGCCAAGGAATCCGGCCTTCGTCCGCACGCTGTCGATGCCTGGGACGAATGGGCCCGCAAGCGCGTCGAACTGTATGTCGAGTATGAGGCGCAGTGTCAGCGAGAGGGAGTTGTGGATTTCCCTGAACTGTTGCTCCGCTGCTACGAGCTGCTGGAACGCAACGAGCCGCTGCGGACCCACTATCAGTCCCGCTTCCGCCACATCCTCGTCGATGAGTTTCAGGACACCAACCGCCTCCAGTACCTGTGGCTCAAGCTGCTCGCCGCACAGGGGAGTGAACACGGTGCGCGGCTGTTCTGCGTGGGTGACGACGATCAGTCGATCTACCGCTTCCGCGGTGCCGAGGTGGGCAACATGCGCGACTTCGAGCGGGAGTTCGGCGTCTCCGAGGTGATCCGGCTCGAGCAGAACTACCGCTCCTGCGGCAACATCCTCGCGGCGGCCAACGCGATCATCGGGCACAACCGGGACCGTCTGGGCAAGAACCTGTGGACCGAACAGGGTCACGGCGAGCCGGTGCGGATCTTCGAGGCCTTTTCGGACGGCGACGAGGCGCGCTGGATCGTCGAGGAGGTCAAGGCGCTGATTCGCGACGGGGCGTTGCGCTCCGAGATTGCCCTGCTTTACCGCTCCAATGCGCAGTCGCGCCTGCTTGAGCACCAGCTTTTTTCGGCGGCCGTACCCTACCGGGTGTACGGAGGCCTGCGCTTCTTCGAGCGTCAGGAGATCAAGCACGCGCTGGCCTATCTTCGTCTCCTCGCCAACCCGGACGATGACACCGCGTTCATGCGGGTCGTGAACTTCCCGACACGCGGCATCGGCGCGCGCTCGCTCGAGCAACTGCAGGATTCGGCCCGGACTTTCCAGGGCAGCCTGTATGCCACGGTGCCGCACCTGGGGGGCAAGCCCGGCAAGGTGTTGTCTGCCTTCGTGGCGCTCATCGAACGGATACGGGCAGAGACGCGAGAGTTGAGCCTGCCAGAGCGGGTCGAGCACATGCTCGAACTGTCCGGCCTGCGCGCCCACTATCAGGCGGAGCGCGAGGGACAGGACCGGCTCGAGAACCTGGACGAACTGATCAACGCGGCCGCCAATTTCGTCGCCGAGACCGGGGGGGCGGTGCCCGGTGACGAAGAGGACGGCGAGGCCCTGCTCGCGAACTTCCTCAACCACGCCTCGCTGGAGGCGGGCGACCACCAGGCCGATGCGGGCGAGGATGCGGTCCAGCTGATGACCGTGCATGCCGCCAAGGGGCTGGAATTCAATGCGGTGTTCCTGTCAGGACTCGAGGAGGGGCTGTTTCCCCACGAGAACAGCTTGCTCGAGAGCGACGGCCTGGAGGAGGAGCGGCGCCTGATGTACGTGGCCGTTACGCGGGCGCGGGAGCGGCTCTACCTGTCCTTCGCCCAGTCGCGGATGCTGCACGGCCAGAGCCGCTACAACCTGCGCTCGCGCTTCATCGAGGAGATCCCGGAAGCGCTGCAGAAGTGGCTCACGCCGCAAGGCGGGCAGAGCCGCACGATCACCGGTGAGCCGGCGCCGTATTTCCGGCCGTCGACGAGCCCCGCGCGCGCCGCGCCACGACGCTCGAGCACGCCTGCCGCGCCGTCGCGGGACCTGGGTGGCTTCCGGGTCGGGCAGAATGTCTCTCACGCGCGCTTCGGCGTGGGCGTGATCCTCGATGCCGAGGGCAGCGGTACGGACGCCCGGGTGCAGGTGAATTTCGGCCGCCAGGGCGTCAAGTGGCTGGCCCTGGCAGTGGCCAAGCTGTCGCCGGCCTGATCCGGCCGTGGCCGGACCGGGCGCAGGCGGGCCTCACACCTTGCGGTAGATCTCGGCGCCGGCCTTGACGAACTCGACGGCCTTCTCCTGCATGCCGGCGGCGAGGGCCTCGGTGTCGCCGATGCCCTGCTGGGCGGCGTACTCGCGCACGTCCTGGGTGATCTTCATCGAGCAGAAGTGGGGCCCGCACATGGAGCAGAAGTGGGCCACCTTGGCCGACTCCTTGGGCAGGGTCTCGTCGTGGAACTCGCGCGCCTTGTCCGGATCGA
>JAGRGD010000078.1 GCA_020445665.1 Rhodocyclaceae bacterium | reverse complement strand
TCAATGGCGCGGGCCTGACCGGGGGTCATTTGGTTCATGGATGTTTCTCCGTTTGTGGGTTCAGGTCAGGGTCAGGCGGCGTTGACGGCCAGGCCAGACGACGGCACCAGCAGCACTTCGACCAGCTGGTCGGCGGCGGTGGCGGCTTCGAGCGAGCGGGCGACAGCGTGCTTGGAGCCGGCGCCGTCGTGGGCGATCAGCTTGCCGTCGGTGCCGACCATCAGGGGCACGTCTTTGGCGAAGGCGGCGCCGGCCTGGGCGGTGGCGGTGCCCTGCACGTCGACCGGGGTCGGGTCGCCGGTGGAGGCGTCACTGCGGGTGATGCCGATGGCCAGTCCGCCGGCGGCGGGATAGGCGCCCGCCTGGTTGACGGCGCGGGCGTTTTCCAGCGCCGCGCCTGCGATGACGGTGAGCGTCAGGGTTGCAATCGAGGGGTTCATGGATGGTTCTCCGTGAGGTGTTCAGATGAGTGGGTCAGGCGGCGAAGCCGAGCTTTTTCAGCGCGGTGACGAAGTCGACCTTGTGCTCGGCGGCGTAGGCCTTGGCTTCGGCAACCTGTTGGGCTTTGGTCTTGGGTTGGTCGCTGGGCGCTGCGCTGGTGGCGGCGGGCGCCGGTGCATCCTCTTCGACGAAGGCCTTACCTCGGGCTTCGCGGGCGGCGTTTTCAGCGGCAACCACGGCCATCGCGGCTTCGGGGCCGGTCGTCTTTCCGTCGGCGGCAAACTTTTCGATCAGGGCTTCATGGCCTTTCATCGAGTGGGCTCGCACGGCGGCGACGCGGTCTTGCTCGGCCTTGGCGCCTTCGGCGCGGGCTTCGGCTTGGATGGTGGCGAGCAGTTGAGGGTGCTGCTCGGCCATGGTTTTCAGATCCATGGTGGTGGTTCCTTCTTGGGTTTCGGTTTCGAGGGAGGGATCGAGCAGCACCGGCTCGGCGGGGGTGTCGCCTTCGGCTCGCACACCGGCGGGCTTTTTGGCGGGGGTTGCTGCCACCAACGCCCGGCGGCGGGTGGCGAACTCGGTGGGGTTAGCGGCCATGCGCGAAACGATCTGGTCGACGGTGGCAAAGCCATCGATCAGGCCGGCGTCGAGCGCTTGCTGGCCGACGAACACGCGTCCGTCGGCCATGTTCTGCAGCACGGTGGCGGCGTCGGTTCCCCGGTTGCTGGCCACGGTGTCGACGAAGACGCCATAGATGTGGTCGACCATCTGCTGCAGGTAGGCCTCGCCGGCCTGGTCCAGCGGCTTGATGGTCGTGGCCATGCGCTTGTATTTGCCGGCCGTGATCTCGGTGGTCTGGGTGTTGCCCTGGGGCGTGTAATTGTGGGTGGCGACGACGCCGATCGATCCGACCTGAACCGTCGGGCCGCTGGCGTAGACGGCATTCGCTGCGCTGCCGATCCAGTACGCTGCACTGAGCATGGCGCCATCGGTGACCGCGACGATGGGTTTCTCGGCGGACATTTCGCGGATCGCGGCGGCCAGCTCGGGGGCCCCGATGGTGGAGCCGCCGCCGCTGTCGATCGCGAGCACGAGGCCCTTGACGCGCGGGTCGGCCATGGCGCTCTCGACCTGTTGCGTCAGCATCTGGGTGGAGGCGCCACCGGACACGCGCATGAACAGGTTGGCTTTTGGAGCCATGGTGCCTTCGATGGGTAGCACGGCGATCCCGCCTTCGCGGATCTGATAGGTCTGCTGGTCATTGGCCAGCGGTCGGCCCAGGCGAGCCTCGATCGCAGGCAGGTCGATTTTTTCGCCCTTGAGGTGGGTGGCGTAGATGGCCTGGATTTCCAGCAGGCGATCGGGCTGGATGGCCCACGGGCTCTTGAGCAGGTCGATCAGTGTCATGGTGCGGGGGTTCCTTGTGGGTCTTCGCTGCCGCCTTGCTGGGGCGCAGCTGCGGCGCCGGCCTTTGGCACGGGCAGCAGTTTGTGTTTGGCCAGGCGCTGGTGTTCGGCCAGCTTCTGATCGAAGGTGGCATTCCAGTCGGTGCCGCCGAGTTCCCACTCGGCGCGCTCGCGGGTCATCAGGCGGGCATCGATCGCGGCGGTGTAGGCTGCGACTTCGTCCTTTGGGTTGATCGAGCCCATCGAGTCGCCCGGCCAGGCGGCGCGGGTGTAGGCCCAACGCATCAGCGGATCGCTGAAAAAGCCGGGCGCTTTGATGCGTCCGAGGTAGACGGCCTCGGCCATCCAGGTTTCGAGGATGGGCTGGCAGAACGACAGGCCGGCCCAGAAGCGCTCGGCGCGGAAGTGGACCCAGGCGTCGAGCAGCGCGGCCTTGCTGGCGCTGTAGCTGCTGTTGAACTGCTTGAGCAGGACCTCGCGCGGGATGCCCAGGCCCATGCCGATCAGGCCGATCAGCATGTGGATGAACCCTTCGGCGTTGGGGTTGGGTCGCTTGGGGTCGGCAAAGCTGGCTTTCTCGCCTTTGGCCAGGCCGATCACGGAACCCATGCCCAGGCCGATCTCGTCGGACGGCGCGGGGGCGGCGCCGGTCGCTGTGCTGTTGTTGGCACCGAAGACCGGGGCGGGGTTTCCGGTGTCGGTCTCAATGAGGACCGTAAAGAAAGCGTTGATGACGGCGGCGTTGACCTCGGCCTCGGTGAAGCGACCGACCTGTTTGATCAGGTCGACGACGGGCGCCAGGTAGGGAACGCCGCGCGGCTGGCCGGGGCGGTTCTTCTTGTAGTGGTGAAGCAGGCGGCGGCGTCCGCTTCTACCGAGGAAGTAGACCCACTGGCCAGCGAGCGGGCTGGCGCCTTTGCTGCCGGCGTAGCCGGCGCCGGGGTGGCGATCGTAGAGGTGGGCGGCGATCGGTCG
>JAGRGD010000077.1 GCA_020445665.1 Rhodocyclaceae bacterium | reverse complement strand
GGTGGCGCGGCCGGCACCGACGGCCGTGGGCGGACCAGCGCCATGGTCGGCGGTGCGATCGGCGGCGCGGCCGGCACGAAGGCAGGCCAGTCCGCCGGGGGCAGCGGTGGTGGCGTGCTCGGCGCGGGGATCGGCGCCGCCATCGGCGCGGCGATCGGCAAGGACATCGGATCCGATGGCGGGCACCGGGAGCGGGTGCGCGAGCGCATCGTCTATCGGGGCGACGACGATGACCGCCGTCACGTGCGCGAGCGCATCATCTACCGCGACGATCATGGCAGGCGTGGCCGCGGGCACGACAAGGGACGGGGTCGCGGCCACCGTCACCACGACGACTGAGCGCCCGCCGGCGCTCAGGGCGCCTGCAGTTCCTTGGGGATCGGGAAGGTGACCTTCTCGGGTACGCCCTCGAGGGTGCGCACCGAGCGGGCGCCGAGTGCCGAGAGGCGCTCGATGACCTGATCCACAAGCACCTCGGGCGCCGAGGCGCCGGCCGTGACGCCGACCCGGCGGACGCCGTCGAGCCACAGCGGATCGATGCCGTCGGCATTGTCCACGAGGTGGGCCGGCACGTTGCGAAGCGCCGCGACTTCCCTCAGGCGGTTGGAGTTCGAGCTGTTCTTCGAGCCGACGACCAGCACCAGATCGACCTGCGGCGTCATGAACTTGACCGCGTCCTGGCGGTTCTGGGTGGCATAGCAGATGTCGTCCTTCTTCGGTCCGACGATGTCGGGGAAGCGCTTGCGCAGGGCTTCGACGATGGCCGAGGCGTCGTCCACCGAGAGGGTCGTCTGGGTGACATAGGCCAGCTTCGCCGGATCCTGCACCACCAGCCCGGCCACGTCCTCGACACTCTCGGCGAGCAGGATGCCGTCCTTCACCTGGCCCATCGTGCCCTCGACCTCCGGGTGCCCCTTGTGGCCGATCATGACGATCTCGCGCCCCTGGTCGCGCATCCGCGCGACCTCCAGGTGAACCTTGGTGACCAGCGGGCAGGTGGCATCGAAGACCCGCAGGCCGCGCGCCTCGGCCTCGTGCCGGACGGCGCGGGCGACGCCGTGGGCGCTGAAGATCACGGTGTTGCCGGCGGGGACCTCGTCGAGTTCCTCGACGAAGATCGCGCCCTTGTCGCGCAGCGAATCGACGACGAACTTGTTGTGCACCACCTCGTGACGCACGTAGATCGGCGCGCCGAACCGCTCGAGTGCGGTCTCGACGATCTCGATGGCCCGCTCAACGCCGGCGCAGAAGCCGCGCGGGTTGGCGAGCAGGACTTCCTTGTCGCTCATGGGGTTCTCTCTGGGGCTGGCCCGGTCATCAGAGGATGCCGATGACCTCGACCTCGAAGCGGATCGTCTTGCCGGCCAGCGGGTGGTTGAAATCGATCACGGCCACGTCGTCATTCACCTCGCGCACCAGGCCCTGGTAGCGCGAGCCGTCCGGCGCGACGAACTCCATGATGCTCATCGGTTCGACGTTCTCCTCGGCCATGTGTTCGCGTCGGACCCGCTCGACCAGCTCGTCCTTATAGTCGCCGAAGGCCTGCTCGGGAGACAACGTGACGGTCTTGCGCTCGCCGACCGCGAGGCCGGCCAGGCAGGCCTCGAGGGCGGGCATCATCTCGCCGGCGCCCAGCTGCAGCGTGGCGGGGGTGCCCTGGAAGGTGTCGATCATCGTCGTGCCGTTGTCGAGCTCGATGCGATAGTTGAGGGTGATCAGGCTGTTGGCCTGGACGGTCTGGCTCACGATGGCGTCTCCGGGGCGGGTTGCCGCGCTTCCCTGAACTGGGCCCAGATCATCAGGATGACGCCCAGGGTGATGGCGGAGTCCGCGAGGTTGAAGGCCGGCCACCCGTAGCGACCGGCATGGAAATAGAGAAAATCGACCACTGCCCCGTAGAGGAAGCGGTCGACGACGTTGCCGATGGCGCCGCCGATGATCATCGCGAAGGCGAGGGGCAACAGGCGCTCGCGCTGGTGGCGGACCAGCAGGACCAGCAGCCAGCTGCAGATCACCACGGCCAGGGCGACGAAGAACCAGCGCTGCCAGCCCGAGTGGTCGGCCAGGAAGCTGAAGGCCGCGCCCGGGTTGAAGACCAGCACCAGGTCGAAGAAGCCGGTGACCGCGACCTGATCGCCGAAGGACAGGCTGGCCATCACCCACTGCTTGGTGATCTGGTCGAGCACGGTCACCAGCGTGGCGAGGCCGAGCCAGCCGGCCAGGCGCCCGCTCAAAGGATGGCTCCGTAATGCAAGTCAGGCATGGCTGCGCACCTCGCCGCCGCCGTGCAGGTTGCTGTCGCAGCGCGCGCACAGGGTCGGGTGCTCGGCCACCTGGCCAACCGTCGGCACGTAGTGCCAGCAGCGCTCGCACTTGGCGTGGCTCGACGGGCGGGCGACGATCCGTTCGTCGTCGATTCCGGCGACTGCCGACAGGGTGACCGCGGAGGTCATCATCGCGAAGCGCAGGTCGTCGCCAAGGGAGGCGAGGGCGTCGTGCTTGTCGGTCGTCAGGGCCAGCTCCAGCTCGGCCTGCAGGGAGGCGCCGACCTGCCCCTCGCTGCGCAGCGTCTCGATGACCTTCAGGGCCTCCGCGCGCACCCCGCGAATGATGGACCAGCGCGCCAGCAGGCCCTCTTCGCCCTCCTGGGCAGGCAGGGCGTGCCAGGTGTGGAACATCACCGAATCCTCTTCGTCGCCGCCCATCACGGCCCAGGCCTCCTCCGCGGTAAAGGACAGCACCGGTGCCATCAGCCGGACCAGGGTCTGGGTGATGTGCCACAGGGCCGTCTGGGCCGAGCGGCGGGCGACCGAGCCGGGCGCCGTGGTGTAGAGACGGTCCTTCAGGATGTCGAGGTAGAAGGCGCCCAGGTCCTCGGAGCAGAACACCTGCAGCCCCTGGATGACCCGGTGGAACTCGAAGCGGCCGTAGTCGCCCTCGGCCTGGGCCGCCATCCGACGGGTGAAGGCCAGGGCGTAGCGGTCCAGGTCCAGCCACTCGGCCACCGGCAGGCCGTCCTGCTCGATGTCGAAGTCGGCGGTGTTGGCGAGCAGGAAGCGCAGCGTGTTGCGCACCCGGCGATAGACCTCGACGACCCGGTCGAGGATCTGCTTCGAAATGGACAGCTCGCCGGAGTAGTCGGTGGAAGCCACCCACAGGCGCAGGATCTCGGCGCCGAGCTTCTCGGACACTTCCTGGGGCACGATGGTGTTGCCCAGCGACTTGCTCATCTTGCGGCCGTTCTCGTCCACGGTGAAGCCGTGGGTGAGCAGGCCCTTGTAGGGCGGGTGGCCGTCGATGGCGCAGCCGGTCAGCAGCGAGGAATGGAACCAGCCGCGGTGCTGGTCGGAGCCCTCGAGATAGAGGTCGGCGCGGGGGCCTTCGGGGTGGCCATCCGGGTGCGAGCCGCGCAGCACGTGCCAGTGGGTGGTGCCGGAGTCGAACCACACGTCGAGGGTGTCGGTGATCTTGTCGTACTGGTCGGCCTCGTCGCCGAGCAGCTCTGCCGCATCAAGGGCGAACCAGGCCTCGATGCCGCGCCCTTCGACCCGCTGGGCGACCTGCTCCATCAGCTCGACGGTGCGCGGGTGCAGCTCGCCGGTCTGCTTGTGCAGGAAGAACGGGATCGGCACGCCCCAGTTGCGCTGGCGGGAGATGCACCAGTCCGGGCGGTTGGCGATCATCGCGTGCAGGCGTGCCTGGCCCCACGCCGGGAAGAAGCGGGTTGCCTCCACGCCCCGCAGGGCCCGTTCGCGCAGGGTGGAGCCGTCGCCCACCCGGGTGTCCATGCCGACGAACCACTGGGCCGTGGCGCGATAGATCACCGGCGTCTTGTGGCGCCAGCAGTGCATGTAGCTGTGGCTGATCTTCTCGTGGGCGAGCAGGCAGCCGACCTCGTCGATCTTGGCGACGATGGCCGGGTTGGCCTTCCAGATCAGCTGGCCGCCGAAGAAGGGCAGGTCGTCCACGTAGTGGCCGCTGCCCATCACCGGGGTCAGGATTTCGTCGTTGCTGCGGCCATAGGCCTTCCAGGCGTTGAAGTCGTCCACGCCGTGGGCGGGCGAGGAGTGCACGATGCCGGTACCCGCGTCGAGGCCCACATAGTCGGCCAGATACACCGGCGAGACGCGGTCGTAGAACGGGTGGCGAAACGCGATGCGGTCGAAGGCCTCGCCCTTTGCCGTGGCGACGACCTGGCCGGCAAGCCCGTAGCGGCCCAGGCAGGCCTCGACCAGGTCGCTCGCCAGCACCAGGCAGCGTTCGCCCACATCCACCAGCGCGTACTCGAACTCCGGGTGCATGTTGAGGGCCTGGTTGACCGGGATCGTCCAGGGCGTGGTGGTCCAGATCACGGCAAACGTCGGCTTGGGCAGCTCGCCCAGACCGAATGCGGCGGCCAGCTTGCCCGCTTCGTCCGCCGGGAACGCAACGTCGATCTGCGGCGACTGCTTGTCCGCATATTCCACCTCGGCCTCGGCGAGCGCCGAGCCGCAGTCGAAGCACCAGTTGACGGGTTTGAGGCCCTTGAAGACGTAGCCGGCCTCGACCATCTTCGCCAGGGCGCGGATCTCGTTGGCCTCGTTGGCGAAGTTCATGGTCAGGTACGGGTGATCCCAGTCACCCAGCACCCCCAGGCGGATGAAGTCGGCCTTCTGCCCCTCGATCTGTTCGGCCGCGTAGGCGCGGCACAGCTCACGCACCTTGTCACCGGGCAGGCCCTTGCCGTGGGTGACCTCGACCTTGTGCTCGATCGGCAGGCCATGGCAGTCCCAGCCCGGCACGTACGGCGCGTCGAAGCCGGCCATGGTCTTCGAGCGGACGATGATGTCCTTGAGGATCTTGTTCAGCGCGTGTCCCAGGTGCAGTGCGCCGTTGGCGTACGGGGGGCCGTCATGGAGCACGAACTTGGGCCGGCCGGCCGAGGCCTTGCGGATCTTTTCGTAGCGTTTCTGCTGCTGCCACTGCTGGACCCAGCCCGGCTCGCGCTTGGGCAGGTTGCCGCGCATCGGGAACGGGGTGTCGGGCAGGTTGAGCGTCTTTCGATAGTCGGCCATGACGGATTCTTGGGTGATGAATTTCAGAGGGGATGGGTGGCGAACCAGTCGCGCGCCCGTTGGGCGTCGCGCGCAATCTGCGCCGTCAGGAGTTCGAGGGAGTCGTACTTTTCCTCGTCGCGCTGCTTGCGCAGGAAGTTGACCCGCAGGTGGGCCCCGTAGCAGTCGCCATCGTAGTCGAAGAGGTGAACCTCGAGGGTCGGGCGCCCCGCGTCAGTGACGGTCGGCCGCACGCCGACGCTGGCGACGCCGGGCCGCGGTCGCTCGCCCAGGCCCTCGACGCTGACCGTGAAGATGCCGGACAGGGGCAGGCGGCGATGGCGGACCTGGATATTGGCGGTCGGAAAGCCGATGGTACGGCCGATCTTGTCGCCGTGAATGACCCGGCCGGCCATGCTGTAGGGGTGGCCGAGCAGGCGCGCGGCGTGGTCCATGCGGCCGGTGGCGAGGGCGCTGCGGACCGCGGAACTGGAGATCCGCTCTCCCTCGAGTTCGAGGGTCGGCATCGCCTCGACCTCGAAGCCGAGCGCGTCGCCGCGGGCGGCCAGCAGGTCGAAACCGCCCGCACGGCCGGCACCGAAGCGGAAATCGTCGCCGACGTAGAGGTGGCGCGTGGCGAGGCCGCGCACCAGCACCTGCTCGATGAAGGCCTCGGCGGTCAGGGACGCGAAGGCCTTGTCGAAGCGAACGACCACGGCCTGGTCGACACCGGCTTCAGCCAGGCCGATGAGCTTCTCGCGCATCGAGGCCAGCCGCGCTGGCGCCCGATCGGGGGCGAAGAACTCCCGCGGATGGGGCTCGAAGGTCAGCACGGTGGAGGGCAGGTCGAGGGCGCGAGACTTTTCTCGCAGCAGCGCGAACAGGCGCTGGTGGCCGCGATGGATGCCGTCGAAGTTCCCGATGGTGAGCACCGTGGGGTGCGCGGCGAGCGTGGGAACGCCCCGAGAGACCTGCATGAATGCCCTTGAAAAAGCGGCAATTATAGGGCAAACGCCTTGTGCTGCGGCGCGAAGCGCCCAGCCTCAGTCGGCCAGGGCGAGTTTCGAGCGCGAGGGCAGGGGGTGGGCGTCGAAATGCTTGCGGATGCCGCGCAGGATGGCGTCGGCCATCTTGTCCTGGTAGCCGCGGTCGTTGAGCCGCCGCTCTTCCTCGGGATTGCTGATGAAGGCGGTCTCGACGAGGATCGACGGGATGTCCGGCGCCTTCAGCACGGCAAAGCCGGCCTGCTCGACCCGTGCCTTGTGGAGGGTGTTGATGTCGCCGATCTCGGTAAGAACCGAGGCGCCGATCTTCATGCTGTCGTTGATCGCCGCGGTCTGGGAGAGATCGAGCAGGGTGCGGGCCAGGTGGCCATCGTGGGCCGACAGATTCACTCCGCCAACCAGGTCGGCGTCGTTTTCCTTCTTCGCCAGCCAGCGGGCCGCAGCGCTCGTGGCGCCGCGGTCGGAAAGGACGAATACCGAGCTGCCGCGCGCATCGGGCCGGATGAAGGCATCGGCGTGGATCGACACGAACAGGTCGGCGCGCACCCGGCGGGCCTTGCGCACCCGATGGTAGAGGGGCACGAAGTAGTCGCCGTCCCGCGTCAGCACCGCGCGCATGCCCGGCTGGGCATCGATCTTGGCCTTGAGGCGGCGCGCGATCGAGAGGGTTACGTTCTTCTCGTAGCTGCCGCGCCGGCCCACCGCACCCGGATCCTCGCCGCCATGACCCGGATCGAGGGCCACGGTGATCAGTCGCGCCACCGGCGGCGGACTCTTTGCGGGTTGCGGGTCGCGTCCTACCGGCACCGACTCGCCCCGCTGGGGCGATGCGGCGTCTCCCGCCGCGGCCTCGGCGGGAGAGTTCTTCTCGATCAGGGCCAGCAGCGGGTCCAGGGGCTCGTTGGGGTAGAGGTCCAGCACCAGCCGATGGCCATAGCCCGCATATGGCTTGAGGGTGAAGACCTGCGGGTCGATGGCCTGCTTCAGTTCGACGACCAGGCGGACGACGCCGGGGCGGTTGCGACCGGCCCGGATCAGCTTGATGTACGGATCGGCGGCGCCGATGGACTCGGGCAGCTGACGGATGATGCTGTCGAACTCGACGCCGTGCAGATCCACCACCAGGCGATCCGGGTTCGTGATGAGCTGGTGGTCGAAGCGAAGGTCGTCGGCGCCCTCGAGGGTGATGCGGGTGTAGTCCTCTGAGGGCCATACGCGGACCGCGATGATCCGGGTCGCAGCAGCGTAGGCCACCGGGGTGACCGCCAGGGCGAGCAGGCCTCCGGCGGCGCGCAGAAAGCCCCGGCGCCCGGATTTTGTCGCCGCGCCTAGGCTATCTCCCTGATTTTGTTCGCACATTCGAGTCCCCTTGCGCCCTGTCCGATTACCTGGGCGCGTCGACCTGCGCCGTCGATGCGGAGCAGGATGCGCAGGTCCGGAGCGGGCAAATGGGGCGCTGCCTTGTCCGGCCATTCGACGATGCAGATGCCGGGTCCGCCGAAGTATTCGTCGAGGCCGGCTTCAAGGTATTCATCGGGATCAGTGAACCGATAAAAATCAAAGTGATATAAGTCTAATCTAGAAACAGTGTAAGGTTCAATCAAGGTGTACGTGGGACTTTTCACGCTGCCGTGAAAATTCAGGGCCCTCAGGGCTGCCCGGGTCAGGCTTGTCTTGCCCGCCCCCAGATCGCCTTCCAGAAAGATCAACAGGCCAGGAGCGAGGCTGCCGGCCAGTGCGGCCCCCAGGCGGGCGGTTGCCTCTTCATCGGGTAGCGTCAGCTCGAATGCGCTGTCGCTATCATGGGGGCCATGAGCCTCGGGGATCATCCACTTTCCTCTTTCGATGCGGTGCGGGACGGCGCCCGCCTGGTGGCCGACATCCGGCGCTGGTCGGGCGAACTCGGCTTCGATTCGGTGGCCATTGCGCCGATCGAATTGCCGGGCGCCGCCGAGGGGCTGGCGGACTGGCTGTCGGCGGGCTGCCATGGCGAGCTCCGCTGTCGTCCCGATGCGCTGCTGCCCGGCACCCGGCGCGTGATCTCGCTGCGCATGAATTATCGGGTGCCGGCCCGCGACGCCGAATCCGTGCTGGATGACGGCTCACTCGCCTATGTATCCCGATACGCGCTTGGTCGTGACTACCACAAGGTGTTGCGTCAGCGGCTGAAGCGACTGGCCCAGCGGATCGAGGGCGAGTTCCCCCATCACTGGCGGGTATTCACCGACTCGGCGCCGCTGATGGAGGTGTCGCTCGGCGTCGCAGGCGGGCTGGGCTGGCGGGGTAAGCACACCCTGCTGCTGGACCGGTCGGTCGGCTCGATGTTCTTTCTCGGCGAGATCCTGACCAGCCTGCCGCTGCCCGTCGATCCGCCCACCTCGGGCCACTGCGGTGAATGCTCCGCCTGCCTCGCAGCCTGCCCGACCGGCGCCATTGTCGAACCCTATCGGGTCGATGCCCGTCGATGCATTTCCTACCTGACGATCGAACTGAAGGGATCGATCCCTGTCGATCTACGGCCACTGATTGGAAACCGCGTCTACGGCTGCGATGACTGTCAGATTGTGTGTCCCTGGAATAAATTCGCACGGGATGCGACCGTGGACGACTTTACTGTGCGTCATGGGCTCGACAGTGCCAGCCTGGCTTCTTTGGCGGGCTGGACGGCCGGCATGTTTGAGGAACGCATGGCGGGCAGCCCGATCTACCGGATCGGCTTCACGCGCTGGCTGAGGAATCTGGTAGTGGCCCTGGGCAATGGCCCGCCATCGGATGCGGCCCTGGCGGCCTTGCAGTCGCTGGCCTCCCACGAGGAGGCGCTGGTGCGCGAACATGCCAACTGGGCGCTCGCCCAACTCGGGATAGGCGCGGCGACCTGAAAGGTACAAGGCTACCGCGTGCCGTAAAATGCTTGATACGGTTGGTGAAAACGCCGATCATTGTCGTGATCATTTCAGGCCCGGGCGACATGCTGTTGTCCGGGATGAATGCAGGGTGGGAGGTCAGACCACAACATGAGCTACACGCAGTCCCAGCGCAACGACGCGCCCGAGTGGCCGCATGCTCTTGCCGAAATTACTGTCATGGACAAGGCTCTGGCGCTCCAGGCCCTGTGCATCGAGCAGGACGATATCGACGGCGTCGAAGAATTCGCCGAACGCAAGGACAAGTTCCAGCTCAAGCTTCTGACCGGGAGTAGCCGGCAGAAGAAGGAAACCAACCTGCTGATCGAGAAGCGCTACACGTGGCGCGGCTACAACGGCGCCGCCACGCTCGATCAGCTCCCCAACCGGATGACGATGAACGCCGAGCTGTTCGGGCGTATCTACGCCACCCTGACGGTGAACGTCGATTCGCCGGCGGGGCTCGCGGTGGACGAGACCTATCCGGAGGAGATCCGAAAGCTGCGGGAGGGCGGCGCCCGGCTGTGCGAGTTCGGCAAGTTCGCAGTCGAGCCCAACGTGCGCTCCAAGCGCCTGCTCGGCACGCTGTTCCACCTGCTCTACATCTACGCCCACCGGGTGCAGGGCTGCACCGACTTCGTCATCGAGATCAATCCGCGCCACCGCTTCTTCTACGAACGCCATCTGGAGTTCCGCCAGATCGCGGCCGAAAAGGAATGCGAACGCGTGGGTGCGCCGGCACTGCTGCTCCACCTCAGTGCGCAGCACGTCAAGTCGCGCCTGGCCGAGCTGGCTGGTCGCTGGCGCCAGTTGCCCGATGAAAAGGCCTTGTACAAGTACTGCCTGCCCCAGGAACAGGAGGACGAGATCGTCCTGCGACTGATTCGCGAAGGGACCGTGCCCGACGAGGCGGAAGTCTCCGAAGAGCATCTCGCCGCCACAGCCTGAGGCAGCCCGGACGGGTGGGGTAGAATGCGCGACCCCGTTCACGACCCGACACCATGGCCATTGACCGCGCCGCGCCGATTGGCGTCTTCGATTCCGGCGTCGGCGGCCTGACCGTCGTTCGCGCCCTGATGGAGCGCCTCCCGCTCGAGAGCATCATCTATTTCGGCGACACCGCGCGCGTGCCCTACGGCATCAAGTCCGTACCGACCATCGAGCACTACACGGCCCAGATTGCCGACCATCTGATGGGGGCCGGCGTCAAGATGCTGATCGTCGCCTGCAACACGATGGCGGCCGTGGCAGCCGATGTGGTCAAGGCACGCGCCGGCGACGTGCCGGTGCTGGACGTGATCGAGGCCGGCGCGCAGGCCGCTGTGGCTGGCACCTCAGGCGGCGCTATCGGCGTCATCGGTACCCCGACCACGATCAATTCCAACGCCTATGCCCGGCGGATGCACGAGCTCGATCCCTCGCTGCGGGTGTATTCCCAGGCCTGTCCCCTGTTCGTGCCGCTGGTCGAGGAGGGCTGGCTCGATCATCCGGTCACCCGACTGACCGCCGAGGAATACCTGCGCCCGGTGCTGGCCGAGGGCGTCGACAGCCTGGTGCTGGGCTGTACGCACTACCCCTTGCTCAAGGCCTTGCTGCAATCGGTGGCGGGCCCGCAGGTGCGACTGGTCGACTCGGCCCTCACCACCGCGCAGGCCGCGGCCGAGTGGCTCGCGCGGGAAGACATGGCGCGACCGTCGGGATCGGTGCCGGCCTACCGTTTTCAGGTCACGGACATTCCACTTCGCTTCCAGACGATCGGCGAGCGCTTCCTGGGCCGCAGCCTGGGTGCCATCGACAAGGTGGACTGGTAGAAAGCGGGGCGCACGGTCAGGCGGGCAGGGTCTCCGCGTCCGGCTCAGGCCGGGTCCGTCGCGACTGGCCGCTCGGGCGAGCTGCACCACTCGCTCCACGATCCGGCATAGAGGCGCGAGCCCGGCAGCCCGGCCACTTCCATCGCGAGGGCGTTGTGGCAGGCCGTGACGCCCGAGCCACACATGTGGACGACTCGCTCCGGCGGGGTCTCACCCAGCACACGGGAAAAATCCTCGCGCAGCGCGTGGGCCGGCTTGAAGCGGCCATCGTCGTTCAGGTTGTCGCGGAAGAAGCGGTTGCGGGCGCCGGGTACGTGGCCGCCGACCGGGTCCAGGGTTTCGTTCTCGCCGCGGAAGCGGTCCGGGCTGCGGGCATCGAGCAGCAGCATCTGATCGGACGCCAGGTTGGTATGCACCTCTTCTACTGCGACCCGCGTCGGATGCAGGGCGATGTGGAAGGTCGCCTCGCCCCGCGCCGGGCGCTCGTCGGTCAGCGCCCCGGTGCCGCACCAGGCGCGGAGGCCGCCATCGAGAGCCGCGACACGCGGGTGGCCAAGCCAGCGCAGCAGCCACCACAGGCGGGCGGCGTACATGCCGCCGCCGTCGTCGTAGGCCACCACCTGGCTGCCGTTGTGGATGCCGCAGGCCTGCAGGCGAACGATCAGGGCGGCCGGGTCGGGCAGCGGGTGTCGTCCGTTGCTGCCGGTCATCGGACCGGACAGGTCCCGGTCCAGGTGCAGGAAATGGGCGCCGGGCACGTGGCCGTCGGCGTAGGCACGCACGCCGTGCTCCGGGTCGGCCAGGTCGTGGCGGCAGTCGATCACCACCAGCTCCGGCGCATCCAGGCGCCGGGCCAGCTCGTCCGCGCTGATCAGGGTCGTGAATTCGGCCGGCGCGGTCACCGGGTCGGCTCGCTCGCGGTGCTGGCGACCCACTCCCGCGCTTCGTCGGCGTCCTGAAAGACCTGCACGTCGGCGTCCACGAAGAACTGGCTGAGCCAGGCGCTCCAGGTCACCCATTCGTCCTCGGTCAGCACCGCGATCCGGCGGAAGTCATGGGCGTGCTGGCGGGAAAAGCGGATCTCCTCCCAGGCCACGTCGACCGTGAAACCGCTCATCTCGCGCAGGTCCATCAGGAGGCTGACCGGCCCCTCGAACTGGACCTTGTAATTCACCAGCTCCTCGAACTCCTGGTAATCCTTGAGGGTGAACTCGTCGAGCACGACAACGCTCACCAGATTGGGGGAATGGTCGGTGGTGATCATGGCGAACTCCTTGCCTGGAGGGGATCTGAAGCCACTATAGCCCGCATCGGTCGGGCGCTTCAATGCGCGTGGCGGCGGGCTTCGGGCGGCGCGAGAGGATCGCGACGCCGCAGCCGCTGGCGACGATCAGGGCGATGCCGGCGAGGCTCGCCGGGCCCGGCCGCTCACCCCAGAGGAGCATGCCGATCCCGCTCGAGAAGATCACCGTGGTGTAGGCGAGGCAGGCGGTCAGCACGGTCGGGCCACGGGCGTAGGCTCGGGTCATCGCCAGCTGGGCGGCTGCGCCGAAGCCACCGACGCCGGCCAGGGCGAGCCCCTGTGTCAGACCGTAGGTGCGCGGTTCGCCGACCAGCAGCCAGGGCGCGCCGAGGACGACGGTGGTCAGCGAGAACCAGAAGACGGTGCGCACCTCCGGCTCTCCGGCCCGCCCGAGTTCGCGCACCGACAGGTAGGCGAAGCTGGCGATGGCACCGCAGGCCAGGCCCGCGATGGCGCCATCCCAGAGCCGGGCAGAGAGGCTCGGCTGGAGGACCAGTGTGACGCCGGCCAAGCCGCCTGCGATGGCGACCATCGCGCCCCGGCCGATCCGTTCGCCATGAAGGAGCACGCTCAACACCGCCACGAACAGGGGCGAGGTGTAGTTCAGGGTCACCGCGGTGGCGAGCGACAGGCGGGAAAGCGCATAGAAGTAGCACAGCAGCGCGATCGCACCGGCCAGCGAGCGGGACGCATGCAGCCGCCAATGGGGCGTCGCCAGCCGGATCCGGGTGGCTCGCGCGAGGGACACCATCACGACGATCCCGAACAGGCCACGCCAGAAAACCAGCTCGCCACTCGAGAAATCCGTGGCGGCGAGCTTGACGCAGGCCCCCATGGCGGCGAACAGCAGGCTGGCGAGGAGCATCCAGACGGCGGACATCGGCGTATACGGGTTGGAGGATGCTCGATTGGACCACATCGGCGCAGCCCCGAATTTTTTTGAGGAAGACTGTAAGTCCCGCCCACGCGGGCCGGTCAAAGGCCTGTGTCCCACCCATTCCGGGCAGGGAACATTTCATCAGAGACAGGAGAGACAATCATGACCAAGACCCAAGGCGCCGCCATTGCCGCTACCGTTGCCGCCCTTTTCGCCGGAGGCGCGATGGTCGCGCCGACCATCGCCCACGCCGGCGACGGTGGCGTGAAGTGCGTCGGTTCGAACAGCTGCAAGGGCCACTCCGAGTGCGCGACGGCCACCAGCAGCTGCAAGGGCCACAACGCGTGCAAGGGCCAGGGCTGGGAGAAGAAGGCTTCGAAGGAGGAATGCGAGGCGGCCGGCGGCACGGTCAAGGAATAAGCGCCGGCAGCGCGGCGGGACGCGGGGCGGGGCTGCGCCGGAGCGCGCGGACCCGCCCCGTGAGCCCTGATTTTCCGCGCGCGAGCCTGTCGAGGAACCCATGACAACACGGATCGAAGGCTTCGGCCTGGGCCTGCGGGTCGATCACTACGCCGATTTCGTCGAGCGGCCGGCCCAGCCGGTGGACTGGCTCGAGATCATTTCCGAGAACTACCTGGTGCCGGGGGGCAAGCCCCTCGATTTCCTCGACCGGATCCGGGCCGACCACCCGATGGTGATGCACGGCGTGTCGCTGTCGATCGGCAGCACCGATCCGCTCGACCGCGACTACCTCGATGCGCTCAAGGCCCTGGCCCGTCGGATCGAGCCCGGCTGGCTGTCGGACCACCTGTGCTGGACCGGCGTGGACCACGCCAACCTCCACGACCTGCTGCCCTTGCCCTACACCGCGGCGGCGCTGGCCCACCTCGAGCCGCGGGTGGCCCAGGTGCAGGATCACCTCGGCCGGCCCCTGGTCCTCGAGAATGTCTCGAGCTACGTCAGCTACGCGGCCGACGAGATGCGCGAATGGGAGTTCATCGCCGAACTGGTGCGGCGCACCGGCTGCCAGTTGCTGCTCGACGTGAACAACGTCTATGTCAGTGCCCGCAACCACGGCTTCGATGCGCGGGAGTTCATCGACGCGATGCCCGCCGACGCCGTCGTGCAGATCCACCTCGCCGGCCACGAGGACCACGGCGACATCGTCATCGACACCCATGACCATCCGGTGCGGGACGAAGTCCTCGCGCTATACGGCTACACGCTGCAGCGCATCGGTATGCGCCCGACCATGATCGAGCGGGACGACCGCATCCCGCCGCTGGCCGAGCTGCTTGGCGAACTGGACAGCGTGCGCGCCGTGGCCGCCCAGGCCCTGGCCGATGCCGGAGAGCCGGCATGGGCCTGATCGAACTGCAGCGCCGCATGCAGGCGGCGATCACCACCGATGCCGAGCCGCCGCCGCTGCTCGGCGATGGCCGCGGCCTGGCCGCCTACCGGCACGCCTGGCGGGCGCGGATGATCGAGGCCCTGCGGAGCAACTACCCGATTCTCCATCGCGTCCTCGGCGACGCCGACTTCGAGGCCCTGGCTGGCGGCTACCTCGCCGCGCATCCGTCACGCTTCCGCTCGATCCGCTGGTTCGGCGACGCCCTCGAGGCCTATCTCCGTGAGCAGCCGGAGGCCGCCGGCCACCCGGCGGTGGCCGACATGGCGGCCTTCGAGTGGGCCGTGTGCCTGGCCTTCGACGGTCCCGATGCCACGCTGCTCGAACCGGCCACGCTCGCCGGCCTCGGCCCGAAGGACTGGGCCCGCCTGCGGCTGGCGCTGCATCCCACCGCCCGGCTGCTGGACCTGGCCTGGTCGGTGGCCCCGATCTGGCGTGAGCTGTCCGAGCACGACGACCCGGACCACCGGGCCCCGCCACCCGAGCCTCTCGACCACAGCGTGCTGGTGTGGCGACGGGGACGCCAGCCCCACTGGCGCAGCCTCGAGCCGCTCGAGGCCAGCCTGCTCAAGGCCGTCGACAGTGGCATGGACTTCGCCGCGCTGTGCGCGCTGGCCGGCCAGATCGTCGGGCCGGACGTCGCGCCCGCGACGGTGCTGGGCTTTCTCGGGCCATGGCTCGCCGACGGCCTGCTGGTCGACGGCGAGGCGGCCTAGGTTCTGTGGACATTTGTATGGCGGTCGCGCTGTGGTCTGCTGGGTTCGGGGACAAGGCGCGCCGACGCGGCCTGGGTGGCCCCCAGGCAAGGAGGCGGAACGCGGTCAACGGGCCCAGCAGACCACAGCCCAACGGGTTGAGGCTGTGAGCCCGCGCCACTTCGTTGCGCTCGTCG
>JAGRGD010000076.1 GCA_020445665.1 Rhodocyclaceae bacterium | reverse complement strand
CTTGCGACGGCGCATCTTGAAAATCTTGACCTTGTCGTGACGGCCATGGGAAACCACGGTGGCCTTGACGGCTCCGCCGTCTACCACCGGCGTGCCGATCCTGACCGACTCGCCTTCTCCGACCATGAGGACCTGGTCGAGGGTGATTTCCGAGCCCACGTCTGCCGGTATCTGTTCTACCTTGATCTTTTGGCCGGCCGACACTCGGTACTGCTTGCCGCCGGTTTTTATGACCGCGTACATGGTTGCTCCAAAGAATGGGTTCAGCGAAACCCGCGAGTCTATCGTGGGAAGTGGCTGGCGTCAAAGGCTTATTTCGATCTCAGCAGTCCCCGGCGGCGTCAATGCAGCCGCGCGGGCGAGCCGCAGCACTTCTTGAACTTGACGCCGCTGCCGCAGGGGCAGGGGTCATTGCGGCCCGGGCGCGCCGCGGCGCGCTGGGGTGTCGGTGCAGCCGGCGTCGAGCGGGCCGCACGATAGAGATACTGGAGGCCAATCAGGGTATGCGCGACCAGTTGCTTGCGGCGTTCGTGACCGAGCACCTCGCCACGCTCATCCTGTCCTGCGTCGAGCGTGGCGATCATCGAGAGCGTGGTCATGGCCTCCTTGTCGTCCTCCAGGCGAGCCAGGGCGGCAGTGGGCAGCAGGGCCAGCGCGGCGCCAAAGCCCCGCGCCCAGCGGGCGGCGAGTGGGGGGGCCGCGTCCTCGCGGTCGAGTGCAACGTCGGGCAGGTACATCTCGTTGCGCATGCGTGCCTCGCCGACGGCTTGCCAGTCCAGTTGGAAGCCCCGCGCCACCGCGTTCCACTTGCGCAGGAGGAGCGCCAGTATCCGCTCCATCTGGGTCTCGTCGTGCCAGGTCAGTTCGCTGTCGCCGAGGGCCCGAGGCATCCATTGCGCCGGGCGCAGGCGGGCATCGTTGGCGATCAGGGCGCAGAAGTAACCGTCGAGGGTCTCCGGGTCCATGGCGTCGGGACGCGAGGCGAGAAATGTGGCGAGCTCGGTTTTTTCGTCCTCGTCGAGAGGATGGTCCAGGGGGCGTGTCATGGTGGGGGGCGGCGCCGGGGCGCGACTGGCTGTCGATGGTGGGATTGTAGCGTCGGCCATTCTGCGACCGGCGCGGATCCGAGCGGGTAAACCCGGTATTTGCGTCTGGGGCACTCTCGGTTAGACTGCGGCTAACTTGTCAGACAAGCAGATAACCTGATGGCCTCAGATACCTTGATCGCCCGCCCGCCGAAGCTGGCCGACGCCGTCTCCGCATCCTTGCAGGATCGGATCAGCGCCGGTGAGCTGGTGCCGGGGGATCGCCTGCCCACCGAAAAGCAGATGTGCGACCGCTTCGGCGTGAGTCGGGCCGTGGTGCGTGAAGCGATTGCCCGCCTCAAGGCCGATGGCTATGTCGAGACCCACCAGGGCCTCGGCGCCTTCGTGGCGAAGGATGCGGGCCGCACCAACTTTCGCCTCGTGGCGCCCGGTTCGGCGGCCGGCCCGGTCGATCTGGCGCAGGTCTTTGAGTTGCGCCTGGTGACAGAGGCAGGCGTGGCGCAGATGGCGGCCCTGCGACGTACGCGGGAGGACCTCGCCGCGATGCGCGGGCCGCTGGCGCAGATGGACGAAGCCTTGCGCAGCGGCGACCAGGCGAGCGAGGCCGACGATGCCTTCCATCGCGCTGTCGCCTCGGCCACCCATAATCCGCTGGTTGAGCGTTTCATGGCATTCATGAATGCCCAGGTCCGCGAGTCACGGGTGCCCACCTGGGACCATGAAGGCCACGCCCTGGGCCGTGCCGCGGCCGCCCAGGCCGAGCATGTGGCCATGTTCGACGCCATCGCTGCGGGAGATGCGGCGGCTGCGCGGCGGGCGGCGGAGCAGCACCTGACTGCGGCGGCGAGCCGCCTCGAGATGACGATCGGTGGCCAGGAGCCGACCGGTCGAGTGACGAACGCAGGGGAGTGAGATGGGACAATCGAACGGAGCCACGCTGGGTGTGAAGGAGGGAGACTTCTCCTACGTGGATCGGGCCAGACTGGTCGAAGCACTGGCGGCCGCGGTGCCGCCCGAATGCCTGCTGGTGCAGCAGGAGGATCTCCGGCCATACGAATGCGATGGCCTGTCGATCTATCGCCAGGTTCCGATGGCGGTGGTGCTGCCGCGCACCGAAGAGCAGGTCGTGGCGGTGCTCAAGGCCTGCCACCGGCTCAAGGCGCCGGTGGTGGCCCGGGGCGCCGGCACCGGCCTGTCGGGCGGTGCGCTGCCCCATGCCCACGGCGTGGTGCTCAGCCTGGCCCGCTTCAACCGGATCCTCGATATCGACGCCAACGCGCGGCTCGCGGTGGTACAGCCCGGCGTGCGCAACCTCGCGATCTCCGAGGCGGTGGCGCCCCACGGGCTCTACTACGCGCCCGACCCCTCGTCGCAGATCGCCTGCACCATCGGCGGCAACGTGGCCGAGAACGCCGGCGGCGTGCACTGTCTCAAGTACGGCCTGACGGTGCATAACGTGCTGCGGGTGCGCGGCGTGACCATCGAGGGCGAAATCGTCGAGATCGGCAGTCGCGCGCCGGACCAGCCCGGTTATGACCTCCTGGCGCTGCTGCACGGTTCCGAGGGCATGCTGGCGGTGACCACCGAGATCACGGTCCGCCTGACGCCCAAGCCGCTGCTCGCACGCTGCGTACTGGCCAGCTTCGACGACGTGGCCAAGGCCGGCGACGCGGTGGCGGCGGTGATCGCCGCCGGCATCATCCCGGCCGGCCTAGAGATGATGGACCAGCCGGCCACGGCAGCGGTCGAGCAGTTCGTCCATGCCGGCTACAACCTCGACGCGGCGGCGATCCTGCTGTGCGAGTCCGACGGCACGCCGGAAGAGGTTGCCGAGGAGATCGAGCGGATGCGCGTGGTGCTCGAGGCGAGCGGCGCAACCGAGATCCGCATCTCGG
>JAGRGD010000075.1 GCA_020445665.1 Rhodocyclaceae bacterium | reverse complement strand
CAGGTCGCGGCGATGCTCGCTGATCTTCCGTGCAGCATCGCCCGGGTCGGGGTGATGGTCGACGTCGATCCTGCCGCGGCCCTGGCCTGGGCCACCGCCGCCGGGGTGGACCGCATCCAGTTGTGCGGCGTGCAACGGGCGGAGGACTGGATCGAATTCCCGCTGCCCGTGTGGCGCCGCGTCGGAGTCGACGCTGAGGGCGCCGCCGAGATCGAGGCATGGAGCAAAGTGGCCGAACTCTTCGTTCTCGACCATCCGGCCACCCCGGGCGGCAGTGGGCGGAATGTGGACTTCGTTCAGGCTGCACGGCTGGCCCGCACAGCACCCTGTCTGCTAGCCGGAGGCCTCGGTGCGGACAATGTCGCAGCGGCGATTGCCGCGGTGCAACCCTACGGGGTCGATGCCTCGAGTCGGCTGGAGACCCAGCCGGGTCGCAAGAATCCGGCCGAAGTCCTGGCCTATGTCCGTGCCGCGCAGCAGGCGCTGGGAGCGCCCAACTTGTCATGAAAGACACCCGTTTCGATGCTTACGGAGGGGTCTACGCCCCCGAAACGCTGATGGCTCCGCTCGAGGAGTTGGAGTCCGCCTGGCGAGCGGCCCGGCAAGACCACTCCTTTTGCGAGCAACTCGCCACGATGCTGCGTGATTACGCCGGACGGCCCACCGCTCTGACTCCTGCCGAACGGCTGTCCGCCGATCACGGCATTGAGCTGTGGCTGAAGCGCGAAGATTTGCTTCACACCGGGGCGCACAAACTCAACAACGCCCTTGGCCAGTGCCTGCTCGCGGCACGCATGGGCAAGACCCGCATCCTCGCTGAGACCGGCGCCGGGCAGCACGGGGTTGCCACCGCCACCGCTTGCGCCCGCCTCGGCCTGGAATGCGTGGTCTACATGGGCGCGGTCGATGCTGCGCGCCAGCGCCCCAATGTGCTGCGCATGGAGTTGATGGGGGCGCGAGTCGAGGTGGTGGAGCACGGCCAGCGTACTTTGAAGGACGCGATCAATGAAGCGATGCGGGCTTGGGTGAGCGATCCGCAAGCCCACTACGTGCTTGGTTCGGCGCTCGGGCCACACCCCTTCCCGGCGATGGTGGCTGGTTTCCATCAAGTCATCGGCGAGGAGGCCCGCCGCCAGATCCTCGAGCAGGCCGGCGGATTGCCCGACGTCGCCGTCGCCTGCGTGGGGGGGGGCTCGAATGCAATTGGTCTGTTCCGCGCCTTCCTCGACGATCCGGTCGAACTCGTCGGCGTCGAGGCGGGTGGCGAGGGGGTCGACAGTGGCCGTCACGCGGCGCGTTTCGCCGGCGGCAGCCCGGGAGTCCTGCACGGTTGTTTCACCTGGCTTCTGCAGGACGACGACGGGCAGATCCTGCCCACCCATTCGGTGAGCGCCGGGCTGGATTACCCTGCCGTGGGACCAGAACACGCAGCTCTCGAACAACGCGGTCGCGCCAGTTACGCCTCCGCCACCGATGCCGAGGCCCTGCGCGCCTTTGCCGCGCTGTCGCACCGCGAAGGAATCCTGCCGGCGCTCGAGTCCAGCCACGCGGTGGCGTGGGTGCTCGAAAACGCCCCATCCTTGCGGGGCAAACGAGTGCTGGTCAACCTTTCCGGACGTGGCGACAAGGATCTCGGCACGATCATCGCCCTGCGCGACGGCGGATCCTCAACCGAGGTGGTGTCATGAGCGATTCCTTGAAGATCAACCGT
>JAGRGD010000074.1 GCA_020445665.1 Rhodocyclaceae bacterium | reverse complement strand
TTCCAGCCGCCGAAGGACTTGGGCGGGATCAGCATCGCGAAGTTGGTCTTGCCGCAGGCCGACGGGAAGGCCGCGGCAACATAGGTCTTCTCGCCTTCGGGGCTCTCGACGCCGAGGATCAGCATGTGCTCGGCGAGCCAGCCCTCGTCGCGGGCCATCGTCGAGGCGATGCGCAGCGCGAAGCACTTCTTGCCGAGCAGGGCATTGCCGCCGTAGCCCGAGCCGTAGGACCAGATCTCGCGCGTCTCGGGGTAGTGGACAATGTACTTGGTGTCCGGGTTGCACGGCCAGCGGCTGTCCTTCTCGCCGTGGGCGAGCGGGGCGCCGACGGTATGCACGCAGGGCACGAACTCGCCGTCGGTACCCAGAACGTCGAAGACGCCCTTGCCCATGCGGGTCATCGTGCGCATGTTGGTCACGACGTAGGGGCTGTCGGAGATCTCGACGCCGATGTGGGCAATCGGCGAGCCCAGCGGACCCATCGAGAACGGGACGACGTACATGGTGCGGCCATGCATGCAGCCCTTGTAGAGCTCGGCCAGGGTCTTGCGCATCTTGGCCGGGTCTTCCCAGTTGTTGGTCGGGCCGGCGTCCTCGGGTTTCTCGGAGCAGATGAAGGTGCGGTCTTCGACGCGTGCTACATCCGAGGGATCCGACCAGGCGAGGTAGGAGTTCTTGCGCTTCTCCGGATTCAGCTTGATGAGCATGCCAGCCTCGACCATCTCGGCGCACAGCCGGTCGTACTCCTCCTGCGATCCATCGCACCAGACGACCCGATCCGGTTCGGTCAGGGCAGCGATTTCGGCGACCCAGTTCTTGAGTCTTTCGTGGCGGACGTACTCCGGTGCGGCTGCGATGGCGGCCTCGGCAATGCGTTGATTCATGATTGGCGGATCTCCAGGATAAGCAAGCTGGCTGGTCGCGACGGCTTCACGCGGTTTTCCCTCCCGGCGTGAAGACGACGTGCTCCGACGTGGCCGCAGCCTGCCGAAGCGCTCGAAATCTGCGGAAACTACGAAGATGCTTCCGAAACTTCGAAAGCCTAAGATTATGCCATGTCCGGCCCGCTCCTGAAAACGTGCATCTGCAACAGGGGATGAACGAAAGTCATTGGTGTGTCAGGCATTTCCACGGAATCGCCCGCCGCTGGGGCGTTTTCGTCCGAACTGAACAATCGGGGCATACCCTGACGCGCGGCCAATGGGTGTGCTCCTCCCTGGAGACGTCATGGACGAGCGCATTCGCGAAGCAGCCCTCGAGTATCACCGCCACCCCCGCCCCGGCAAGATCGCCATCAGCCCGACCAAGGCCCTGACGAACCAGCAGGACCTGTCGCTGGCCTACTCGCCGGGCGTCGCCGCGGCCTGCGATGCGATCGTCGAGGACCCGGCCCAGGCGGCCGAACTGACAGCGCGCTCGAACCTGATCGGCGTGGTCACCAACGGCACCGCGGTGCTCGGTCTCGGCAACATTGGTGCGCTGGCCTCCAAGCCTGTGATGGAAGGCAAGGGGGTGCTGTTCAAGAAGTTCGCCGGCATCGACGTCTTCGATCTGGAGATCGACCAGCCCGACCCGGACAAGCTGATCGAGACCATCGCCTCCCTCGAGCCGACCTTCGGCGGCATCAACCTCGAGGACATCAAGGCGCCCGAGTGCTTCTACATCGAGAAGCAACTGCGCGAGCGCATGAAGATCCCGGTCTTCCACGATGATCAGCATGGCACGGCCATTGTCGTTGGCGCCGCGGTGCTCAACGGCCTGCACCTCGTCGGCAAGGACCTCAAGCGGGTCAAGGTGGTGACCTCGGGTGCAGGTGCCGCAGCGCTGGCCTGCCTGGACCTGCTGGTGATGCTGGGCATTCCGGTCGAGAACATCTGGGTGTCGGACATCGAAGGTGTGGTCTACGAGGGGCGGACGACGCTGATGGACCCCATCAAGGCGCGCTATGCAAAGGCCACCGATGCCCGCTCGCTGGGCGAGATCATCGACGGCGCTGACGTCTTCCTGGGCCTGTCGGCCGGCGGCGTGCTGAAGCAGGACATGGTGGCGCGCATGGCCGAGCGGCCCCTGATCCTGGCGCTGGCCAACCCCCGTCCGGAGATCCTGCCGGAGGACGTGCAGGCGGTGCGCAGCGACGCGATCATCGCGACCGGCCGCTCGGACTACCCGAACCAGGTCAACAACGTGCTGTGTTTCCCGTTCATCTTCCGTGGCGCGCTGGATGTCGGCGCCACGACGATTACCGATGAGATGAAGCTGGCAGCCGTGAAGGCCATTGCCGAACTGGCCCGCGCCGAGCAGAGCGACATTGTCGCGATGGCCTATGGGGAAAAGGTGTCCGGCTTCGGCCCGGACTACATCATCCCGCGGCCCTTCGATCCGCGCCTGATCGTCAAGATCGCGCCGGCGGTGGCCCAGGCCGGCATGGATTCGGGTGTCGCGACGCGCCCGATCATCGACATGGAAGTCTATCGGAGCCAGCTCAACAACTTCGTCTGGCATTCCGGGCTGATCATGAAGCCGGTGTTTGCGGCGGCCAAGCGTTCGCCGAAGCGGATCATCTTCGCCGAGGGCGAGGCCGAGCGCGTACTGCGCGCGGTGCAGACCGTTCTGGACGAGGGCATCGCCCGCCCGGTGCTGATCGGGCGGCCCGAGGTGGTGGAGAACAACATCGAGCGCTTCGGCCTGCGCATGAAGCCGGTCATCGACTTCGACCTGGTCAATCCGGACTCGGACCCCCGCTTCAAGGAACTGTGGAGCCACTATCACCGCCTGATGGAACGCAAGGGCGTGTCGGTCGAGTACGCCAAGCGCGAGGTGCGCCGTCGCTCGACCCTGATCGGCGCGCTGCTGCTGCACTTCGGCTATGGCGACGGCCTGATCTGCGGCACCTACGGCATGCACCGCCTGCACCTGCGCTTCATCGAGACGGTGCTCGGGCGCCAGCGCGGTGTGCGCAACTTCTACACGATGAACATCCTCAGCTTGCCGGGGCGGACGCTCTTCCTGTGCGACACCTACGTCAACTACGACCCGACGCCGGAGCAGATCGTCGAGATGACCGTGCTGGCTGCTGCCGAGATGCGGCGCTTCGGTGTAACGCCGAAAGTTGCGCTTCTCTCGCACTCCTCATTCGGTTCCGAGGATTCGCCGACCGCCGAGAAGATGCGACGGGCCCTGGTGATGCTGCACACCGATCATCCTGAACTGGATGTCGAGGGAGAGATGCACGGCGATGCCGCGCTCGACGCGGGCCTGCGCAAGCAGATCTTCCCCAACGCAAGGATGCGCGAGGACGCCAATCTGTTGATCTTCCCGACGCTGGACGCGGCGAACATCGCCTTCAACCTGCTCAAGACGTCCTCCGGCGAGGGCATGACCATCGGTCCGGTCCTGCTCGGTGCGGCCAAGCCGGTGCACATCCTGACCGCCAGCACGACCGTGCGGCGGGTGGTCAACATGACCGCGCTGACGGTGGTCGAGGCGGGCCACGGCCACAGCGGGGGCTGAGGGGGCGAATCGCGAGCGCGTCGGCGCGTTGCCCGGTAAGCTAGCGCCCATTCGGTCTCGAGCCGGGGGGGAGCGTGTCCGAGGGCAAGGCGGCGCTGGTGTTGACCGGGGGCGGTGCGCGCGCCGCCTACCAGGTGGGGGTGCTCAACGCCATTCGCGACATTCGCGGGCGGGGCGGGGCGAACCCCTTTCCCATCCTCTGCGGGACCTCGGCCGGCGCCGTCAATGCGACCGCGCTGGCCGTGTACTGCGATAACTTCGACGCTGCGGTGCGCAAGCTGTCGTGGATCTGGCGCAACTTCACGGTCAGCCAGGTCTATCGCGCGGACGGTCTCTCCATCGTCGCCTCCGGGCTGCGCTGGGGCTCTGCCCTGATGCTGGGCTGGCTGGTGCGACAGAGCCCGACATCCCTCCTCGACAACGACCCCCTGCGCCAGCTGCTCGGCCACGCGCTGGACTTCGACGCAATACAGCGCAACATCGAGCGGGGGCATCTGACGGCGCTCAGCGTTACTGCGTCGGGCTACGCCACCGGCGAGAGCCTGAGCTTTTTCCAGGCCGAGGAGGCAATGGCGGGCTGGCGGCGCACCCAGCGGGTGGGCGTGCGCTCGCGGATCACCGTCGAACACCTGCTCGCGTCGAGCGCGATCCCCTTCGTGTTCCCGGCCATCAAGATCAACCGGGAGTTCTTCGGTGACGGCTCGATGCGTCAGCTCGCCCCGGTCAGCCCGGCCATCCACCTGGGCGCCGATCGCATCCTGGTGATCGGCGCCGGCCGTGCCGGACTGGAGCCCCGCCAGCGAACCGACCGCTACCCCTCGCCGGCCCAGATCGCTGGCCACGCCCTGTCGAGCATCTTCCTGGATAGCCTCGAGGTGGACCTGGAGCGGCTGGCACGCATCAACGACACGGTCGGTTCGATTTCCCTGGGGCAGCGCGAGGCGCTCGGCATTCGCCTGAAGCCGATCGAGACGCTGGTCATCGCGCCGTCGCGCAAGCTCGAATCCATCGCCGCGCGCTATCGGCACACCCTGCCGACCGTCCTCCGCTCGGTCATGCACGGGGTCGGCGCAACGCGCCGCAACGGATCGACGATCCTGTCGTACCTGCTCTTCGAATCCGGCTATACGCGGGCGCTGATCGAACTGGGCTACCGCGATGCGATGGCGCGACGGGCGGAACTGGCCGCCTTCCTGCGGTGTGACGCCGGTCACGGCGACGAGGCGCAGGTGTTACATTAAATCTGCACCCTAGGGGCTTCATTTTTCGGCACAATATGCCGTACACGGTCTGACCCTGCCAATTCGGCGGGGCCAGGCCGTTTTACTGGAACACATGAGGCGATCGATGAGTTCGAAGCAGTGGGGCCGTGCCCTCCTACTGGCCGCCGGCATGGCGCTGGCGATCCCGGGGTCGCCGTGGGCGGCGGGTGGTGCGCCCTCCAGGGTGACCCTCGAGGTCGACGACAGCCGGCCGGCGCTCCGCTCCGAGGCCTTCCTGCTGGCCGACCAGGCCACCGGCCAGGTGCTGCTCGAGCGCAACGCCGACGAGGTCGTGCCAATCGCCTCGATTACCAAACTGATGACGGCGATGGTCGTGCTCGATGCATCCCAGGGCCTGTCCGACGTTCTGCGCGTCGCGCGGGATGACGTCGACACCCTGCGCGGCAGCCGCTCCCGCCTGCCGGTCGGTGCACGGCTCAGTCGCGAGGACATGCTGCAGCTGGCGCTGATGTCATCGGAGAACCGGGCGGCGTCGGCCCTGGCTCGCTACTATCCCGGTGGTACGGCCGGATTCATTGAGGCCATGAACGTCAAGGCGCGGCTGCTGGGGCTTGAGGACACCCGCTTCGTCGAGCCGACCGGACTGTCGGCCCGCAATGTCTCCAGCGCAAGGGATCTGGCGCGGTTGGTCAGCGCCGCGGCCCGCTATCCGCTGATCCGCGCGTTTTCGACGGCCGAGTCCTACGAGGTCAATATCAATGGCCGGTCGCGACGCTTCGGCAACACCAACGGGCTGGTCAAGAGCCCGGACTGGCGCATCGGCGTGTCGAAGACCGGCTACATTCGCGAGGCCGGCCGCTGCCTTGTCATGCAGGCATGGATCATGGATCGCCCGATGATCGTCGTGCTGCTCGACTCGTTCGGCAAATACACCCGCACGGCCGACGCGCGGCGGATCAAGCGCTGGATCGAGTCCGGCGCCGTCCACCAGCAGGCCAGCATTCCGCGCGATCGCTCGGGCTGAGCGGGCTCAGCGCGCGATGGGCGGAACGTAGCCAAGCGCGCGCGAGATCTGCTCGGCGGTGTCGCGGATGATCGGCGCCAGATCCGGGTTGAAGCGTTCCGACGGGGTCGACAGGGACAGCCCCGCCACCAGCGAACCGCTGTCGTCACGGATGCCGGCGGCAATGCAGCGCACCCCGTTTTCCACTTCGTCGAGGTCGTATGCCACCGCGTGGCGGCGTACCTTGTCGATTTCCTTTTCCAGCGTCTCGAGGCTCACGATGGAGGTCGACGTCAGGCGAGGCAGGCCGGTGCGGCGGGCGTACTCCCTGACCTTCACAGGGCCGTCTTCAGCCAGGAACAGCTTGCCCGATGCGGTCACGTGCAGGGGCGCCCGGGCCCCTACGATGTGCACCACGCGGACCGCCGAGCGTCCGCTCGAGGTGCGCTCGACATAGACGATTTCGTCCCCGTCGCGGATGCCCAGGTTCACGCTCTCGCCGGTCTTCTGGTGCAACTGCAGCATGGCCTGCATGGCCGTGTCCCGCAGGGAAATGCGCGACTTGACCAGGGAGCCGAGTTCGAGCAAACGGATGCCCAGCCGGTAGACGCCGTTGTCGGAGCGTTCGACGAATCCACTGGCCGACATCGCGGCCAGGATCCGGTGCGCGGTGGATGGGTGCAGCCCGGTTTCGAGGGCCAGGGTCTTGAGGGGAACGGGGTCGGGATGCTCGGACAGCACGTCAAGCAGGCGCATCATCCGCTCGATGACCTGGATGGAATTCTTCTGTTCGGGTGCAGTCATCGCGGCGCATTCGTTGTGGGATTCCCTAGTTCCCCGATGGTACCCGCTCCGCTACATTTCGCACAGTGAAACTCTGAATCATCAGGTGGTTTCGGGCACCCTGCAGGCGGCCGACGGTTGAGGCCGAATCGCGTTTGGCGTTGTTCGATCGGCGGCTCGAAGCTATAGTGTGGCACCCGAGGGGGGTCGTTCTTGTGCATCGCCACAAGAGTCCGGGCTCAGAAATAATCCAGACAATTCAATGAGCATCTTCCGGTCGCTGAGCGTCATCATCACCTTGTTCGCCTTCTGGGTCGTGCTGTCCGGCTATTTCACGCCGTTCCTGCTGACCATGGGCGTGGTGTCGGCCGTCGCCGTGCTGTGGTTTGCCCATCGCATGGACGTCATCGACCACGAAGGCCACCCGATGCACCTGAGCCGCAGTGCCGTGCTGTACTGGCCCTGGCTGCTCAAGGAGATCTTCAAGTCGGCGATCGACGTCAGCAAGATCATCCTGAACCCGGCGCTGCCCATCAGCCCCACCATGGTTCGCGTCAAGTCCACCCAGAAGAGCCACATTGGCCAGGTGACCTACGCCAACTCGATCACCCTGACGCCCGGCACGATCTCGGTCGACATCAATGGCGACGAGATCCTCGTGCACGCACTGACCCGGGAAGGAGCCGCTGGTGTCGCCGACGGTGACATGGACCGCCGCGTTACCGAATTCGAGGGGCTGTCATGATCTATGCGGTTACCGTCCTCGCGCTGCTTGTCACGCTGGCACTTGCCCTGGTCCGGGCGTTCCAGGGACCGACGGTATTCGATCGCGCGCTGGCCGGGAATGCGGTCGGTACCGCGACGATGATGCTGCTGGCGATCTTCCAGTTCATGGCCGGGCGTCCCGAGTTCGTCGATCTGGCGCTCGTCTACGGCCTGCTCAACATCATCGGGACGATTGCCCTGCAGAAGTTCTTCCGCTACGGAAACCTCGGCGAGCCCGGGCGCAGCGAGGCGGACGAGTCATGAACCCCCTCGACATCCTGACCTGGATCCTCGTGTCTCTGGGCGGCGTGTTCTGCGTCATCGGCGCGGTCGGCATGCTGCGCATGCCGGATTTCTTCACCCGCATGCACGCGGCCAGCGTCATCGACACCCTCGGCGCCGGGCTGATCATTCTCGGGCTCATCCTTCAGTCCGGTTTCTCGCTGGCGAGTGTCAAGCTCGTGATTCTGGGCCTGCTGATCTTCTTCACCTCGCCCACGGCTTCGCACTCGCTCGCCAGCGCGGCCCTCGAACGGGGCGTCAAGCCGGTGCTGGCAGAAGACGAAGGAGAAGCATCATCCTGACCACGCTCACCGCCGTCGTGCTGCTCACGCTGATGGGAGCCGCCGCGATCGGGATCGCGCGGCAACGCAACCTGTTCGGCGTCGTGCTGCTGTCCGGCATCTACAGTTTCCTGATGGCGACGCTGCTCGTCGTGCTCGACGCCGTGGACGTGGCAATGACCGAGGCCGCCGTCGGCGCGGGGATTTCCACGGTCCTGCTGCTTGGCGCCATCTATCTGGCCGGAAGCACCGAGTCGAAGCCGATCCACAAGCCCTGGCTGCCCCTGTTCGTGGTTGCCGTGACGGGCGGGGTGCTGGTCTACGGCACCCTCGGTCTTCCCGCCTTCTCGGATCCGCAGGCGCCGATTCACCAGCACGTCGCGCCGCAGTACCTCAAGGAGGGGCCGGAGAAGACGGGAGTGCCGAACGTCGTGACGGAGGTGCTCGCCAGTTACCGGGGCTTCGACACCCTGGGCGAGACGACCGTGGTGTTCACCGCCGGCATCGGGGTGATCGCCCTGCTGCGAAGGGGCAAGCCCCGCAAGCGTTTCAAGTCGCGCGATTCCGCCAAGGCGGGCGACGGAGGAGGCGCGTCGTGAGGCTCGACATCATTCTGCGCGTGCTGGCGAAGCTGCTGATTCCGTTCGCCGTAATGTTCGCCTCCTACGTGCAGTTCCACGGTGACTTCGGGCCCGGCGGTGGCTTCCAGGCGGGCGTGATCGCCGCCGCGGCAGTGATCTTCTATGCCCTGATCTACGGCCTGCCGAGCGCGCGCAAGGTGGTGCCCGATGCCCTGGTCGAGGCGATGATCGCCCTGGGCGTCCTGATCTACGCCGGGGTCGGCGTTGCCGGCCTGCTCCTGGGGGGCAACTTTCTCGACTACTTCGTGCTCGCCCACGATCCGGTGCATGGCCAGCACCGCGGCATCTTCTGGGTTGAGGTCGGAGTCCTGGTCACCGTGTTCGCCGTGATGCTGAAGATCTTCTATGTGTTCGCCGGGCGTTCGCGCAGCCCGGTCGACAGCGAGGACGCGTCGTGAACCTCGCCAGTCACTACACCTACTTCGTCACGATCCTGCTGCTGATGGTGGGGCTGTTCATCGTCATCGCACGCAGCAACCTGATCAAGAAGCTGGTCGGACTGGGGCTGTTCCAGACCGCGGTCTATCTGCTCTATATCGCGCCCGGCAAACTGATCGGCGGCGTCGCGCCGATCATCGGCGAGGGCTTCGACGTGTACTCGAACCCGCTCCCCCACGTCCTGATCCTGACCGCCATTGTGGTGGGGGTCGCCACGCTCGCCCTGGGCCTGGCGCTGGTCGTGCGCATCAAGGAAGCCTACGGCAGCATCGAAGAGGAAGAGATTCTCGAACGGGATGCCGCCGACGAACTGAACGCCACCGATCGCGCCTGAGCCTTGCTTAAACAACACCTTCCGATCCTCCTGGTCATTGTCCCGCTGATCACGGCACCGCTCATCGTGCTGCTGCGGCGGCCCCTCCTGAGCTGGATGGCCGCCATGCTGGCGAGCGTCGTGACGCTGATCATCGCCATTCCGCTGCTGCAGCAGGCGGTGGACCAGGGGGTCATCAGCTACGCCATCGGCACCTGGCCCGCGCCGCTGGGCATCGAGTACCGGGTCGACGCCGCCAACGCCTTCGTGGCGCTGATCGTCGCCCTGATGGCGGTGTTCGTGATGCCCTACTGCCGGACCGGCATCGCCGCCGAGGTGCGCTCCGAGGAGCACTACCTCTTCTACGCGATGATGATGCTGTGCCTCGCCGGCCTGCTGGGCATCCTGCTCACCGGCGACGCTTTCAACCTGTTCGTCTTCCTCGAGATCTCGTCCCTGGCGACCTACGTCCTGATCGCGATGGGGCGCGACCGGCGTGCCCTGGTCGCGTCCTACCAGTACCTGCTGATGGGGACGATCGGCGCGACCCTGTACGTGATCGGCATCGGTCTGCTCTACCTGCAGACCGGCACCCTGAACCTGGCCGACCTGGCCCAGCGCCTGCCCGTGATGGGGGACGTGCGGGCCACGCTGGCGGCGCTGGCCTTCATCACCGTCGGTATCTCCCTCAAGATCGCGCTGTTCCCGCTTCATCTGTGGTTGCCGAACGCCTACGCCTACTCGCCGTCGGCGGTGTCGGCCTTCCTGGCGGCAACGGCCACCAAGGTCTCGATCTACGTGCTGATGCGCTACTTCTTCACGATCTTCGGCGAGACCGTGGTGTTCGATGCGCGCTACACCGGCACCTTGCTGCTCGCGCTCTCCCTGGCGGCGATGTTCATCCCGGCCGTGGTGGCGATCTTCCAGAAGGACGTCAAGCGCCTGCTGGCCTATTCCAGCGTGTCGCAGATCGGCTATATCACGCTCGGGATCAGCCTGAGTTCGGTGGGTGGCCTGACCGCGGCCGTGGCGCACCTGTTCAACCACGCCCTGACCAAGGGCGGCATGTTCCTGATCCTCGGAGGGGTGGTGCTGCGATACGGTGGTGCCAGCCTGGAGCGCATGGCGGGGCTCGGGCGTACGATGCCGATTGCGGCCTTTGCCTTCGTGCTCGGAGGCCTTTCCCTGATCGGCATTCCCGGGACGGCTGGTTTCATCAGCAAGTGGTACCTCGTGACGGCCGCGATGGAGGAGGGCCAGTGGTGGCTTGCCGGCGCGGTGATGTTGTCCTCGCTGCTGGCCGTGATCTACGTCTGGCGTTTCGTCGAGGTCGCCTACTTCCGGGAGCCCCCGGAAGGCAGCCCGAGTCGCGGTGAGGCGCCCCTCTCGATGCTGCTGCCAGGCCTGGCGATGATCGCCGCCTGCCTGTGGTTCGGCCTGGACGCGACCTGGTCGGGCTCGATGGCCCGGGCGGCTGCGGAAGCGCTCGCGGGGGCCTGGAAATGAGCGGCTCGATGGCACTCGCCGGCATTCTCGCCACGCCGCTGGTTGGCCTGATCCTGGTCTCGTTGAGCGGCCGCAGCCCCAACCTGCGGGAGGGCGTCACGCTCACCACCGCGCTCGTGCTCTTCGCCCAGGTGCTCGCCCTCTACGGCGATGTCGCCGCCGGTGCGCGGCCCGAGCTGCTCCTGCTGCCGATGCTGCCCGAGGTGTCGCTGCAACTCACCGCCGAACCCCTCGGCATGCTCTTCGGCCTGATCGCCTCGGGCCTGTGGATCATCAGCTCGATCTACTCGATCGGCTACATGCGCGGCAACAAGGAGGGCAACCAGACCCGCTTCTTCGTCTGCTTCGCCGGCGCCATCTTCGCCGCCCAGGGCATCGCCTTCGCCGGCAACATGCTGACGCTGTTCCTGTTCTACGAGGCGATGACGCTGATCACCTATCCGCTGGTCACGCACCACGGCACCGATCACGCGAAGAAGTCCGCCCGCATCTACCTCGGCGTGCTGATGGGCACCTCGATCGTCTTCCTGCTCACCGGCATGCTCGCCACCTGGGTGCTGGCCGGCACCCTGGATTTCCGCCAGGGCGGCATCCTCGCGGGGCAGGTCGGCGCGACCGGCACCGCGGTGCTGATGGCTCTCTACATGTTCGGGATCGGCAAGGCGGCACTGATGCCGTTCCACCGCTGGCTGCCGGCGGCGATGGTGGCGCCGACGCCGGTTTCGGCGCTGCTCCACGCGGTGGCGGTGGTCAAGGCCGGCGTGTTCAGTATCGTCAAGGTCATCGTCTACGTCTTCGGTGCCGAGAACCTGATGAACCTGGGCAGCGCCGACTGGGTGCCGCTGATCGCCGGCTACACGATCGTCGCGGCATCGATCGTCGCGCTGCGGGCCGACAACCTGAAGCGCCGCCTGGCCTATTCGACAGTCAGCCAGCTCTCGTATGTCACGCTCGCCGCCACGCTGCTGGCGCCGATCTCGATCATTGGCGCGGCGATGCACATCGCGGCCCACGCGGTGGGCAAGATCACGCTCTTCTTCGCGGCCGGCTCGATCTACACGGCGGCCCACAAGACCGAGGTCAGCCAGCTCGACGGCATTGGCCGCAAGATGCCCTGGACGATGGTCGCCTTCGCCATCGGCGCGCTGTCGATGATCGGCCTGCCGCCGGCCGCCGGCTTCATCTCCAAGTGGTACATCCTGTCGGCGGCGATGAGTACCGAGCACTGGATCGCGGTCGGCGTGCTGGTGGCCAGCACCCTGCTCAACGCGGGCTACTTCCTGCCGATCGTGTGGCGCGCCTTCTTCCGCGAGCCGGCACCAGAGGCGCACCACGACGACGGCCATGGCGGGCATGGTCACGACGATCACCACGGCGATCACGGCGAGGCGCCGTGGCCGATGGTGCTGGCCCAGACCGTCACCGCCTCGCTGACCGTCCTCCTGTTCATCTATCACGAGCCCGTGCTGCGACTCGCGCGGGCCGTCGCCGGAGGGGAATGACCATGCACTGGCTGGTTCGTCCGGAATCCATTCGCAAGCTCTGGATTGCCTTCATCGCGATCCTGGCCCTGACCGTCGTGGCGGAGTTCTTCGTCGAGTCGCACCCGCACTTCGGCATCGACGCGCTGCCGGCCTTCAATGCGTGGTTCGGCTTCATCGGCTGCGTGATCCTGGTGTTCGGCTCGAAGCTGCTCGGGATGTGGCTCAAGCGCCCGGATGATTACTATGACGAATGACATGATGCTGCACCCCGGCCTGCTGCTGATCGCCGGCGGCATCCTGATGGCCTTCGTCCGCGGTTCGGCTCGTTCCGCGCTCGCCGTCATCGTGCCTGCCGTGGCCCTGTTCATGGTCTGGCAGGTGGGCGACGGCATCTTCGGTCGGGTCGGCTTCCTCGACTACACCCTCGAGTTCGTCCGCGGCGACCGGCTGGCCCGGATCTTCGGGACGATCTTCACGCTGATGGCGCTGGTCGGCGGCCTCTTCGCCTTGCGCCAGGAGAGCCGCATCGAGGTGCCGGCCGCCTTTGTCTACGCTGGCTCGGCGGTCGGGGCCGTCTTCGCCGGGGATCTGATCACGCTGTTCCTGTTCTGGGAGCTGATGGCCGTCGGCTCGACGCTGGTGATCTGGGCCGGAGGCGCTTCGGCGCGGGCCGCCTCGATGCGCTACCTGATGGTCCACCTGTTTGGTGGCGTGATCCTGATGGCGGGCATCACCGGCCACGTCGTCGACGGTGGCAGCCTCACCTTCGAGGCCATGAAGCCCGACTCCCTGGCCCACTGGCTGATCCTGATCGGCTTCCTGATCAACGCCGGTGCGCCGCCGTTCTCGGCGTGGCTGCCGGACGCCTACCCGGAGGCCTCGTGGAGCGGCACCGTGTTCCTCTCCGCGTTCACCACCAAGACCGCCGTGTACGTGCTGCTCAGAGGCTTTCCCGGCACCGAGATCCTGATCCCGATCGGCCTCTACATGGTCTTCTACGGGATCGTCTACGCGATCCTCGAGAACGACATGCGCCGGATTCTGGCGTACTCCATCATCAACCAGGTCGGGTTCATGGTGACCGGCATCGGCATCGGCACCGAGATGGCCCTCAACGGCGCCGCGGCCCACGCCTTCGCGCACATCATCTACAAGGCGCTGCTGCTGATGTCGGCGGGGGCGGTGCTGTACCGCACTGGCAAGCGCAAGTGCACGGATCTGGGCGGCCTGTTCCAGAGCATGCCGCTCACCACCATCTGCGGCACCATCGGGGCGCTGGCGATCTCGGCCTTCCCGTTCACCTCGGGTTTCGTGACCAAGTCGATGATTTCCCAGTCGGCGGCCAACGAGCACATGATGATCGTCTGGCTGCTGCTCGCGGCCGCGTCGGCGGGGGTCTTCCTCCACGCCGGCATCAAGTTCCCGTGGTTCGTGTTCTTCCAGAAGGATTCGGGCATGCGGCCCAAGGATCCGCCGTCGAGCATGAGCTGGGCGATGGTGATCTTCTCGGCCTTCTGCATCGTCGTCGGATGCTATCCCGACCCGCTCTACGCGATCCTGCCCTATCCGGTGGACTACCAGCCCTATACCGGCGCCCACGTGGTCTTCCAGCTGCAATTGCTGCTGTTCTCCGGCCTCGCCTTCTTCCTGCTGCTCAACTATCTCAAGCGCACGCTGACCATTACGCTGGATCTGGACTGGTTCTATCGCGTCCTGGGCACGGGCATTGCCTCGGGGCTGGCGGCTGGCACGTCCTCCGCCCTCGCCGCGTCCGCGCGGGGGCTGGCGATTCGTCTGGGCGCGTTCGGCGTCGGCCTCTACCGCCACTATGGCCCCACTGGCGTACTTGCCCGCACCTGGCTGTCCGGCCATATGGTGTTGTGGGTCGCGATTCTGCTGCTGGGCTACCTCGTCCTGTTCTACGTACCGGACTGACGCCTGCCCGTCCGACAGACTGCCGTCGCGCGACCCGCGCCGGGCGGTCGGCGGCGTCTGGCGCGGCGCGCGATGGCTGGTGTTGTGTGCCTCACGCGCCGCCGACTGACGCTTCCGGGATTCAGCTTCCCCTGTTCTGACGCCCACCGGGCGTGGGGGGCGTCGCGCAGTCTGATCGCAGACGGATCGTGCGCTTGCCCGGGCGCACCGCGCCGACCCAGATCCCCAGCCTGAGCATCCCGATGCGGGGTGCGCCTTGTCACCGCTCTCGGTCAGGGCCGCCCCCTTGGCCGGCGATTTTCGCTGCGCCAGGGCGTGACACGAGCCGTGCGTTGCGGGCGGCTGGCGGAACTCCTTCGGCGGAGCACAAGTCAGACTGCGGGCGTGGGACTCCGAAACCGTCAGAGTGTCGGGTGCACGCCAGGGGAGGCTGCTGACGCGCAGGTGTCCAGCTTCGGCCCGGTTCCAAAACCAAGAACAAGCGCCTCAGCATCGATGCCCGACGATCTCATCGCCTTCTTCGTCGCCTTGCCTTTTGCCGCCGCCGCGCTGGCGGGCAGCGTGCGTTCCCGCAGGCTCGCGGCCATGATCACCGGGCTGACCGCGTTCACCGTCCTGCTGGGGGCATTGGCGCTGGCGCCCGCGGTGTTCGGTGGCGAGGTGCTCAGATGGCAGATCGCCTGGCTGGACGCGCCGAGCATTGCCTTCGGTTTTCGCATCGACGGCCTGGCCTGGCTGTTCATCGCGCTGATCGGCGGCATCGGCATGCTGGTGGTGCTCTATGCGTCCTATTACCTCGACGCCTCCGAGCCGGCACCTCGCTTCTACGCCATGCTGGCGGGGTTCATGGGTGCGATGCTCGGCGTGGTCACCGCCGACAACCTGCTGCTGCTCGTGATCTTCTGGGAGTTGACCAGTCTCTCGTCCTTCCTGCTGATCGGCTTCTGGCGGCACCGGCAGGATGCTCGTCAGGGGGCACGCATGGCCCTGGCGATCACCGGCGCGGGCGGCCTCTGCCTGTTTGCCGGCGTCATGCTGATCGGGCACATCGTGGGCAGCTTCGCGCTCGACGACGTGCTCGCGGCGCGCGACCTGCTGCAGGCCCATCCCGCGTTCCCGGCGGCGCTGGGTCTGGTGCTCCTCGGCGCCTTCACCAAGAGCGCCCAGTTCCCCTTCCATTTCTGGCTGCCCCACGCGATGGCCGCGCCAACGCCGGTTTCGGCCTACCTGCATTCGGCCACAATGGTCAAGGCGGGGGTGTTTCTCCTGGCCCGGCTCTACCCGGCCCTGGCGGGCAACGAGATGTGGTTCTGGATCGTTTCCACGGCCGGTATGGCGACCCTGCTGCTGGGTTCGGCGGTGGCGATCTTCCAGCACGACGTCAAGGGCCTGCTCGCCTACTCGACGATCAGTCATCTCGGCCTGATCACCCTGTTGCTGGGCCTCGACTCGCCGCTCGCCGCCGTCGCAGCGGTCTTTCACATCATGAACCATGCGACCTTCAAGGCCAGCCTGTTCATGGCGGCCGGCATCGTCGACCACGAATGCGGTACCCGCGACATGCGCCGCATCAATGGTCTCTGGCGCTTCATGCCGGTCACCGCGACGCTGGCCATGACCGCGGCCGCGGCGATGGCCGGCGTGCCGCTGCTCAACGGCTTCATTTCCAAGGAGATGTTCTTCGCCGAAACCCTGTTCGTCGAGGGGCACCGGCTGCTCGAGTTCCTGACGCCGGCTGCCGCGACGCTGGCCGGCGCGTTCGCGATCGCCTACTCGTTGCGCTTCGCGCACGATGTCTTCTTCAACGGCGAGCCGGAGGACCTGCCCCGCACCCCGCACGAACCGCCGCTGTGGATGCGCGTGCCGGTCGCCTTGCTGGTGGCCTTGTGCCTGGTCGTCGGGCTGGCGCCGGACCTTGCCGTCGGCCGGATCCTGAACGTCGCCGCCGGACCGCTGCTGCCCCAGGGCTTGCCCGACTACGACCTGGCGATCTGGCACGGTTTCAACCTGCCGCTGGCGATGAGCGTGCTGGCGATGGTCGTCGGGGCGGTACTCTACTTCAGCCTGCAACGGCTGTTTCGCCTGCACCAGCGGCTCATGCAGGCGCACGGCAAGCGCGCATTCGATACCGTACTCAGTCGTTTCGGCCGCTTCGCGGACGAGGTCAGCCGATTCCGCAATGGCAGCCTGCAGCGCTATGTGGCGCTGCTGCTGGCGGTCATTCTCGTCGCCGGTGCGACGCCATTCCTGGTCGGGCCCTACCGACTCGGGACGCTGGCGCCAGCGTGGCCCGACCCCTTCGAACTCACCTTGTGGGCGATCGGGGTCGGCGCGGCCGTCGGGACCGTCGTCGCCCATCGCGCCCGCTCGACCGCGCTGGTCTTCGTCGGCGCGGTGGGCGTGGTCGTCGCGCTGACCTTCGAGCACCTGTCGGCACCCGATCTGATGCTCACTCAGCTGCTCGTCGAGGTGGTCACCATCGTTCTGATGATGCTGGCTCTTCACCACCTGCCCCAGTGGTCGCGCCCCGACCCGCGACCCGTCCGCATGCCTCGGCTGGTCCGTGACGTGGCACTCGCGGTTGCCGCCGGTGGCGGCGCAGCGCTGTTGGCCTTCGCGGTGCTGACGCGGGCGCCGGCGGGCCATTTCCCGCGTGAGTCCCTGGCGGACTTCTTCCTCACCCGCGCGGTGCCGGAGGGGGGCGGTACCAACGCGGTCAATGTGATCCTGGTGGACTTCCGCGGCTTCGACACCTTCGGCGAGGTCACTGTCCTGGCGATCGCGGCGCTGACGATCGTCGCCTTGCTTCGCCATCTGCATCCGCCGCCGGCCTCGGTGACGCACCCCGAGGCGGCCGATCCGGTGCGCCACCCGCTGCTGCTGCGCGTCGTCGCGCGCACGCTGCTGCCGATGGCATGGGTCGTGGCGCTGTTCCTCTTCCTGCGAGGCCACAACCTGCCGGGCGGTGGTTTCATCGCTGGCCTGGTCTACGCGATCGGCCTCGTCACGCTGTATCTCGCCTTCGGCCGTCAGCACGTGGAGGCGAGGCTCTCTTCGGATTGGCAGGGATGGCTCGGCTGGGGGCTGCTGATCGCCGCCGCAACCGGCGCTGGCGCGATGGTGCTCGGTTACCCCTTCCTGACCAGCACCTTCGGCCATCCGGTGCTGCCCCTGATTGGCGAGCTTCCGCTGGCCAGTGCGGCGTTGTTCGATCTTGGCGTGTTCGCCGTGGTGGTGGGAGGCTCGCTCGCGGCGATCGTGGCGCTCGGACGCCTGCGGGCCGTTGGTGACGGGTCGGTTCCGGTTCGGGGGGAGCACTGATGGAGATCCTGCTTGCCAGCGGCATCGGGGTGCTGATCGCCTGTGGCGTTTTCCTGATGCTCCGCTCGCGCTCGTTCGATGTCGTACTCGGGCTGACGCTGATGTCCTACGGCGTGAACCTGTTCCTGTTCTCGGTGGGCCGCATCGGCGGTGCCGCGCCGATCATCAGTGACGGGGTCGTGCGATACACCGACCCTTTGCCCCAGGCGCTGACGCTGACGGCGATCGTCATCGGTTTCGCGATGACCGCGCTCCTGCTCGCGGTCGCGCTGGCCGACTACGTCGCCGAGAGAACCGACCATGTGGACGGACAGCGGGGCGAGCAGCGGAGTGCCGCGCAGGGCAGGGGAGAGGCAGAATGAACCTGCTGCTTGCCGCCCCGGTGGTGATCCCGATCGTTGCTGCGGCAGCCCTGGTGGTGATGAGGGGGGCATCCGCGACGGCTCGTCACGCCGTCGGTATCGCCGCCACGCTGACGTTTCTTGCGATTGCGGTGGTGCTGTTCGCCCACGCCGCCGACGGGCGTAGCGAGGTGCTGCTCGTCGGCAACTGGCGTGTGCCCTTCGGCATCGCACTGCTGCTCGACCGCCTGTCGGCGTGGATGCTGCTGTTGACCGGCTTCGTCGGCGTGGCTGCCCTCCTCGCGGCCATCGGCGGCGGGCAGGCGCGCGCCCTGCATTTCCACGCGCTGTTCCAGGCCCAGCTGGCGGGCGTCGCTGGCGCCTTCCTGACCAACGACCTGTTCAACCTGTTCGTCTTTTTCGAAGTCCTGCTGGCCGCTTCGTATGGCCTGCTGCTCTATTCCGGGGAGCGCCAGACCCGCGGCGCGAGCCTGCACTACATCATCTTCAATCTGGTCGGCTCGCTGCTGTTCCTGATCGCCGCCGGGCTCATCTACGGCATTGCGGGTACCCTCTCGTTCGCCGAACTGGCGACCATCGGTGGCAAGGTCTCCGCCGACGACATGCCGATGCTGCAGGCAGCGATGCTGCTCCTGCTGGTCGTTTTCTCCATCAAGGCGGCGGCGCTGCCCCTCGGCCTGTGGCTGCCGGCGACCTACGGTGCGGCTGATGCGCCTGTCGCGGCGCTCTTCGCGCTGCTGACCAAGGTCGGCATCTATGCCGTGGTTCGCGTCTTCGTCGGGGTCTTCGGCACCATGGCCCCGGATTCCCCCTGGATCTATCTTTCCTCGGCTATCCCCTGGGTGGGCGCCCTGACCTTGCTGTTCGGCGCCCTCGGCGCGCTGGCGGCGCACCACCTGCGCGGCCTGGCCGCCAGTCTGGTGCTCGCTTCCGCCGGCACCCTGCTGATCGGAACCGGGCTGCCGGGCGGCGTCGCCGCAGCCATGTACTACGCCGCCCACAGCACGCTTGCCGGCGCCGCGCTGTTCCTTGTCGCCGACGTGATCCGCCGAGGCCGGGGTCGGGTCGAGGACCGGCTCGAGCCGGCCCCCGCGGTCGGTCGCGCGGGTCTGATCGGTGGCATGTTCTTCGTGGTAGCCGTGGCGATTGCCGGCCTCCCACCGCTGTCCGGCTTCATCGGCAAGTCGATGCTGATCGCCGAGTTGTTTTCGCACGACGGGCGCGGCCACCTGGCCGCTGCAGTGCTGCTGGGGAGCCTGACCACGCTCATTGCTCTGTCACGCGCCGGCAGCACCCTGTTCTGGCATGCGGAGCCACACGCCCCAGGCGAACATGTCCGGCGTGGCGGGCGCGGCAGCCTCTATGGCGCGGGCATGTTGCTGGGTGGGCTGCTGGCGCTGGTCGTCGCCGCGGGACCGGCTCAACGCTACGTGGGGCAGCTGGCGGAGCAGGTCGACGCGACGCGCGCAGATGCCAGGGCGATCCTGGACACCCAGCCGCGGCCCCAGTATGGCCGGCAACCCTGAGGAGGATGAGGCCATGACGCGCTGGTTTCCCTATCCCATCCTGTCGGCTGCGCTGGTGCTGCTGTGGCTGGCGCTCAACAACACCGCAGCGGTCGGCCATGTCTTGCTGGCCCTGGTGATCGGCGTGGTCGTGCCTTGGCTGGCGCGCCCGGCGCTGAGTCATGGCGCGCAAGTGCCCCGGCGCCGGCCCGCGCGTCGCCTGGGTCTTGGCTTTCGCCTGGGCGCGACCGTGCTTGGTGACATTCTGATGTCGAACCTGGTTGTGGCCCGGTTGATTCTGTCTGCCCGGGAGGCCTCGCTTGCCCCGACGCTTGTCACGATCGACCTGAGGCTGACCACGCCGGCGGCGATCGCCGCGCTGGCCGGCATTGTCACGCTGACGCCCGGCACCCTGTCAGCCGACATCATCGAGCCCGAGTCGGACGGGGTGTATCGGCTGCTGGTGCACGCCCTTGACGCACCGGATCCCGATTCCCTGGTGGCTGAGATCCGCAGGCGCTACGAAGATCCACTGCTGGAGATGCTGCAATGAACAGCCTGACGGCCCTGGCGTTGCCCGCCGCGGTGGCCATGCTGGTGATGGCCATGCTCTGTTGCGCCTGGCGCCTGGTGCGGGGCCCGACCCGGGTGGACCGCATCCTTGCCCTCGATACGCTCTACATCAATACCATCGCCCTGCTTGTCGTCGGCGGCATCGCCTACGACAGCGTGCTCTACTTCGAAGGTGCGCTGATCATTGCGCTGCTGGGTTTCGTCGGAACCGTGGCGCTGACCAAGTACCTGCTCAACGGGGAGGTGATCGACTGATGGCTGCGCTTGCCGACATCGCCGTCGCCCTGCTGCTCGTCATCGGTGCCGCGTTCTCGCTACTCGGCTCCCTCGGGCTGGTGCGTTTCTCGGACGTGCTGCTGCGCCTGCACGGGCCGACCAAGGCGGGCACCCTGGGCGTCGGCTGCATTCTCGTCGCGTCCGCGCTGTACTTTTCGCTGACCGACCCCGGGATCAGTGTCCATGAACTGCTGATCACCCTGTTCCTCTTCCTGACGGCGCCCGTCTCCGCCCACCTGATGGCCAAGTGCGCGCTGTTCCTGGCCGCGCGACGCGACCAGGTTGCCGACGCCGACCATCCCGGTCCGGATCGGGATTCCTGAGCCCGTCGGCGCACGCCGAGGCCGAAGGGCCGGTCGAGGCGCTACACTGCAGGCCCGATTACCCGCCGCGAGTGCACCATGTCCGGACCCTCGAACGACGACACCCCGCCACGTCGCCGCTTGCGTGTCGTCAAGCGCGCGGCCGACCCTGCTGCCGCCGTGCCGGATGCGAGCCCCGCCGACGGCGAGCGCCTGTCGAAGGTCATGGCCGGCCGTGGCATGTGTTCCCGGCGCGAGGCAGACGAGTTCATCGCCAGCGGCTGGGTGCGCGTTGACGGACGCGTCATCGATGAACTGGGTTCCAGGGTCTCGCCGGACGCCCGGATCGAACTCGATCCTCGCGCGCAGCGACAGCAGGCCCAGCGCATCACGCTGGTGCTGAACAAGCCGGTCGGCTATGTGTCGGGCCAACCGGAACCCGGCTGCACGCCTGCGGTCAAGCTGATCCGGCCTGAGACCCAATGGCAGGGCTCCGAGGGTGGGCCGAGCTTCCGTCCGGCGATGCTCAAGGGGCTGGCACCGGCCGGCCGCCTCGACGTCGATTCGACCGGTCTGCTGGTGCTGACCCAGGATGGGCGCGTCGCACGCCAGCTCATTGGCGATGACTCCTCCGTCGACAAGGAGTACCTCGTTCGGGTCGAAGGGAGCCTGGGCAAGGACGGACTGGCGCTGCTCAATCATGGGCTGACGCTCGACGGCAAGGCATTGCGACCGGCGCGGGTCAGCTGGCAAAACGCGGATCAGTTGTGCTTCGTGCTGCGGGAAGGGCGCAAGCGGCAGATTCGCCGTATGTGCGAGCTCGTCGGACTCCGCGTGGTCGGTCTCAAGCGCATCCGGATCGGCCGCGTCCGGCTGGGCGAGCTGCCGGCCGGGCAATGGCGGGTGCTTCGCCCGGACGAGCGCTTCTGATCCGCCTCAAGCGCCGACCTGCTGGGCCAGGAAGCGCGCGAGGCGCGGATGCTCGCAGGTGGCCACATTGAATCGCAGGTAGTTTGAAGGCTGGGCATTGCTCCGGAAAACCGAGCCGGGGGCGAGGATGATGCCTACTTCGACCGCCTGCCGCGCCATCGCCGTGGTATCTGCGACACCGGGTACGGCCATCCACACGAACTGGCCGCCCCGTGGCTCGAAATCCGGTACCAGGCCAACCTGCTCAAGCATCCGGCTGGTGCGCTCGGTGGCCCTCAGCAGCCGGGACTGCAGGCGATCGATGTACTTGTGGTAATGGCCCTCGGTCAGCATCAGGTGCACCATGCGCTCGGCGAGTTCCGGGCTCGACAGGGTGGTGGTGATCTTCACGTCGGTCAGCGCTCTTGCCAGGTCAGGGCGTGCCGCCAGGAAGCCGACGCGCAGGTTGCCCGAGATGGTCTTCGAGAAGCTGCCGACATGGATCACGCGCTGGAGTTGATCGAGCGCGGCCAGACGGGTCCCGCTGCCGGCGAGCATGTCGCCATAGATGTCATCGTCGACGATCATGAAGTCGTGCTTCTCGGCCAGTTGCAGCAGCCGGAAGGCGGTCGCCGCGCTCAGGCAGCTCGACGTCGGGTTGTGGAGCAGGGACTGGGTGAAGAACAGCCGTGGCTGCTCGTGGGCCAGCAGGGCCTCGAGGGCCTCCAGGTCGGGCCCGTCTTCCCGCCGCGGTACGCCCAGAAGCCGGAATCCCTGCAGCCTGAAGCTCGCGAAGACATTCCAGTAGCCCGGGTCGTCCACCAGCACCGCATCGCCGGCCTTGAGGAAGTAGCGGGCCACCAGATCGAGGGCCTGGGTGGCGCCATAGGTCAGCAGGATCTGCGATGGCAGGGCCCGGATGCCCGCCTCCGCGAGGCGGACCTGGAGTTGCTCCCGCAGGGGGGCGAAGCCCTGTGGCGTGCCATAGGAGGTGACCCGGGCGTCGGGACTTCGTGCCAGCTGTCGGAGATTGCGCATCACCGCGTCCTCCTCCATCCAGCTGGGCGGCAGGCTGCCGGAGGCGGCCATCACCCGCTCGCCATCGACGTTGCCCAGTTCCCGCATCAGCCAGGCGGCGTCGATGGCGCGCTCGACGCGGTCCGGATCTTCGTGCTCCGGTTCAGGAAGCTTGCGGGGCGCGACATAGAAGCCGGAGCCGCGGCGGGAGTCCAGGTATCCCTGGGCGACCAGCCGGTCGTACGCCTCCACCACCGTGAAGCGGCTGACACCCTGATGCTCGGCCAGGCGCCGGATGGGCGGAAGCCGCATGCCGGGGCGGAGGATGCGATCGTCGATCTGGCCCCGGATGGCCGAGACGATCTGTTCGACGAGGGGCTGGGGGCGTGTGCTGTCGACCTGAATCTGCATGAGGTGTCTCGTTCATGGCGCAGGAACTGGCCCGGTGAGTTGGCCGGTACAGTCCATGCATTGACCGGTGAAGTGTATATGAGCAACAGAAAAATTGACAGATATTGTATTGGTGAGTTGTCAATAAGGAGATCGCCATGTACAACGCCGCCCCACCCCTCGTTAGACGCATCCTCGCGGTTGCGACAGTCTCGCTGCTCGTGGCCTGCTCCGGAGACGTGCCGGCTCCGCTGGTCTGGCAGGCGCGCGAGGTCGTCGTCCTGCCGATCGACGGCGGTCGCCAGGTGGAGTCCCTGTGGGTCCGGAAGGGGGTGGCGCTCGTCGCACGGCACCGCACCGACGCGCGGGTCGCCATGGGCGACATTGCGATAGATCGTGAGCGGGCGATCGTCTGGGTGCGGGATGGCGCCTCCCTGAAGGCGCTGACGTTTCCCGAACTGGAGCTTTTCGCGCAGCGGGCAGTCGGCGAGGGAGGCGGCGGTCCCCTGACTCTGGGCGCGGACGGCATCGTCTCGCTCGGGGAGTCCCGCTATGTGCTGGCGGGGCAGGTCCTCGAGCCGCTTCCCGTGCGTTCGGCGCGGCATCCGTCGCAAGCGACACCCCGCAGTTGAGCCGGTCGGCGCCAAAGCCTTGGCGCCGATCAAGTCATGCGTCGCAGAGGGTAGGGCGGGCGCCACAGCATGGGCATAATGGGAGCCTTCGCATTTGGGGTGACGCGCGTGGCAACCACCGACCTGGAACTGGCCCATATCGTCTTCAGCAGTGCTGCCGAGGGGATCTGTATCACCGACACCGAGGCCAGGGTGCTCGCAGTGAACGACGCCTTCTGCCGACTGACCGGCTACAGTGCCCAGGAGGTCAAGGGGCGCAAGCTCTCGATGCTCCAGTCCGGGCGCCATGGTCCCGAGTTCTACGAGAACATGTGGCAGACCATCGGCGAGACAGGGCGCTGGCAGGGCGAGATCTGGAATCGCCGGAAGAATGGCGAGGTGTATCCGGAGTGGCTGTCGATCAGCGCGGTATGCGATGCAGCCGGCGAGCCCCTGCATTACGTGGGAGTGCTCACTGACATCGGGCAGATCATGGCGGAGCAGGCACAGCTGCGGGAACTGGCCTACTTCGATCCGCTGACCCGTCTGCCGAACCGGACCCTCTTCCGGGATCGTTTCGAGCAGGTGGCGCGTCGGGCCTTGCGCGAGATGAAGCAACTGGGCATGTTGATGATCGAGGTCGTCGGCCACACAGAGCTCGAATCGCGCGACGACTTCACCAAGGCGCTTGCCGACATCCTGCTCGCGGAACTGCGGGAGACCGACACCCTGGCGCGGGTCGGTGAGCACGAGTTCCTGGTGCTCATTGAGGGCATCGACGGGCCACGGAGCGCCAGCGTGACCGCCAACCACCTGCTCAAGGCGCTTGAGCGACCGATCCAGGTGGGCAGTGCCGCGGTCTATCCCTCGGTCTGCATCGGCATCAGCCTCTACCCGATGGACGGGCACGACATGGAATCGCTGATGACGGCGGCGGATACCGCAATGCTGCAGGCCAGGAGCCGGGGCCGCCATGCCTACAGCTTCTATTCGGCAGAGATGACGGCCTACGCCAACGAGCGCATGCTCCTTGAGCGCCGCCTCCGGGTCGCGATTGCCAACAAGTCCCTGTCCCTGGTGTATCAGCCCCTGTTCGACAGCCTCGGTCAGCGGCTGGTGGCTGCAGAGGCGCTTGTCCGCTGGCACGATCCGGAGCTGGGCGTGGTCGGTCCGGAGCGCTTCGTGCCCCTGGCCGAAGATGTGGGGCTGATCCATGCGCTCGGCGAGTGGGTGATGCGAGAGGCCTTCACAACTTATCGGGGCTGGCGCGAAAAAGGCGTGGCGCCACCGGTGCTCTCGATCAACGTGTCCGCACGCCAGCTCGAGCGGGCGGATTTCGTCGAGAGTGTCGCCGCGCTCCTGCACGAGACCGGCATGGAGGCAGCGCATCTCGAATTCGAGTTCCGCGAATCTGTCCTGCTCGATGTCGCTTACGTGGTGTCGGCACTCGAGGCATTGAGCGATCTCGGCATCCGCCTGTCGATCGATGGCTTCGGAACCGGCTTCTCGCCCCTCTCCAACCTCCAGTCCCTGCCGGTCTCGAAGCTCAACATCGATCGCAGTTTCGTTGGCCTGATCGGTCAGGACCAGGACAACGACACGCTGATCCGCGCCATCGTGCGGGTAGCCCAGACCCTCGGCCTGACCGTCGTCGCGGAGGGCGTCGAGACCGAGGGGCAGGCTGGCTTCCTGCGTGACGAGGGTTGCAACGAATTCCAGGGCTACCTGCTCGGTCGGGCCGTCGAAGCCGACGACTTCGTGCGCTACTTTTCGGGCCGCTGAGCGGCGCGGCCGGCCGCTGAATGCCCGCCGCCATCACGCAGCCCTGTTCCGACTCCGGACGGTCGATGATGACGCCATGCCGTCGGCAGGCGGCTATCATCGAGGCACTCGATCAGGTGAGGAGGCGACGCGATGGTCAGGAACACCCGTTTGTCGACGACCCGGGCAGAAATCGGCGGACTCGCCACGGGCGTGTCCCTCGGATCGCTCCCGCCACCCAAGGGCGGGCCGTCGACGGAAACGGTCCTGAAGGCGCTGCACGAGCGGATCGCAGCCCTCGAGGGTCAGCTTGAATTGCTGCGACAGGTGATCGCCGTGGACTCTGGCGGCAACCTCACGGTCGCCGTGCCGGGACATATCACCTTGAGCGCGGGCGGTGCGCTGCATCTGCACGGGACCGCCTCGGCCGAGGCAACGGCCGGCAGCCAGAGTGCGCGGCTGACCCTGGGGAGCACCGGGGCGGTCGAGCTGAGCGGGAACGTGTCCTGCACGGTGAGCGCGACCACGATCGCGATCTCGTCGAGCAGCTACCGGGTCGATGCCCCGCTGGCCGACTTTTCGAGCGTGCTCAAGTGCGCCACGCTCACGGCGACCAACGTGGTGGCTGCAACCTACTCGCCTGGCGCCGGCAACGTCTGGTAGGCGGGTCGCTACACGCCCTTGGCCCGCACCGCGGTCGCGGGATCTGGCCGGGTCGTGTTCGCGTTCGGCAGCCAGTTCAGCAGGGCTTCGAACAGCGTGTCGGGCTCGACCGGTTTGGCCAGGTGGGCGTTCATGCCCGCGTCGAGGCAGGCCCGCCTGTCCTCTTCGAATGCGTTCGCGGTCATGGCAATGATGGGCGTGTCCAGATTGCGTGAGGCGGTGCGGATCCGTTGCGCAGCGTCGATACCGGTCAGGCGGGGCATCTGCATGTCCAGCAGGATCAGGTCGTAGCGCCGGGCGCAAGCCAGCTCCACTGCCTCCTGGCCGTCGACCGCCAGGTCGATACGCATGTTGACCTCCTGCAGCAGGCCCTCGGCAACCTCGCGACTGATCGGCTCGTCTTCGGCCAGCAGTATGCGCGCCCCGCCGTGGCGTTCCACCAGGGTCCGCTCGAAGCTCGGGGGCGGCGTCTCCGGCCGGGCACCCTCTTCGGCGCGGACGGCAAGTGCGAGGGTGAACCAGAACGTGCTGCCTTCGCCGGGCGTACTCTGCAGCGATATCTGGCCGCCCATCATTTCAACGAGATGCTTGCAGATCGCGAGCCCCAGGCCGGTCCCGCCGTACTCGCGGGTGGTCGAACTGTCTGCCTGTTCGAAGGGGTTGAAGAGCCGGGGCCGGTCCTCCGGCCGGATGCCGATGCCGGTGTCCGCTACCACGAAGCGGACATGCAGGGAGGTGGCATTTGTCTGCTCGCAGGAGGCCGCCATCGAGACGTGGCCGTGCTCGGTGAACTTGATCGCATTGCCGACCAGATTGAGCAGGATCTGCCTGACGCGAAGCGCATCGCCCAGCAGTTCGATCTCGTCGAGGTGGTCATTGAGCGCGATGTTCAGCGACAGGCCCTTGTCGGCCGCGCGCTGACCGAGTAGCGCTTCGACCTGTTCGGTCACCTGGGCCAGCGTGAACGGACGCGCCTCCAGGCGCAGCTGGTTGGCCTCGATCTTGGAGATGTCGAGGATGTCGTTGATGACTTCCAGAAGGTGCTTTGAAGCTCGATCGATCTTGGCGAGGGCATCCTGCAGGGCCGCGACGCGCGCGCGACGCGTGGCGAGGATCGTCATGCCGATGATTCCGTTCAGCGGCGTCCGGAGCTCGTGCGACATGTTGGCGAGGAAGGTGCTCTTGGCGCGATTGGCGGCCTCTGCCATGTTCTTGGCCAGGGTCAGCTCCTCGGTTCGCTGGGCCACCTCGGCCTCGAGATGCTCGCGGTGGCTGGCGAGCTCCCGCTCGATGCGGCGCTGCTCGGTGACGTCGAGGGCTGACGCGTAGACCCGCCCATCCTCGACCGACGAAAAGGCCGACCAGGCGACGACGCGCTCGCGCCCGTCGGCCGCGATGCACGGCGTTTCGAGCTGGAAGCCGCCGGCCTGGCCCTGTGCGTGCCGCTCCCATGCCGCCCGCATGGTGGCCCGCTCGCGTTCGACGACAAAATCGAAGAGCGACGGCTGGCTCGCGTTCTCGTCAAACGGGCCGAACACCTGGACCCAGCCCTGGTTGGTCTTGAGCAGCGTCCCGTCGATAGCCGTGATCGCGTGGATCTGGGTGGGCAGTTCGAAGAATCGGTTGAAGGCCGCCTGCATGCGCTTGAGTTCGCCGATGTCACGGGCGGTCAGGATCAGTACGTCGCGCCCGTCGAGGTGCTGGACTTCCAGTGACATCAGGGCCGGAAAGACTTCGCCGTTCTTGCGCCGGAAGAAGGTCTCATGACTCTCCAGCCGGCGGCCATCCGCGAGGGCCGCGAGCATGGCCTGGCGGCCATCGGGGCGGCCCCAGGTGTCAAGTTCGGCAGAGGTGCGACCAATCGTCTCCTCGGCCGAATAGCCCATCACGCGTGTGAAGGCCTCGTTGATGTCGAGGAAGCGGCCGGTCTCCCGGTCGGACATCGCGATCAGGTCGGGCGAGTTGCGATAGATGGTCGCGAACTTGCGCTGCGAGCGCTCCAGGGCGCGGTGGTGGGCAATGGCCCTTTGCGATGCGAACAGGGCAAGGGCGAGCAGAACGCCGGAGAGCAGCAACAGCAGCGCGACATGGTGGCGTTGCAGGAAGCTTGGTGGGCGGTGCCGGACGACGCTGCCCGCCGGCAGGGCGTCCGTGTCGATGCCGAAGCGTTCGAGTTGCCGATAGTCGAACATGTGGCGGTTCGGGCTGCCGGATACCTGGGGCGTCGTGCCAGTCGACGCGGTGCCCAGCAGGATGGCAGCGGCCAGTTCTCCCCCGAGCCGCCCGTGCTCGCGCAGATCGATGAGACGGCCCCCGGCAATGCCGTGGTCGAGCGTGAACTCCCATCCGCCGTACAGGGGGACCGGTGTGATCGCGGCGATGCGGCGCAGGGCGTCAACACTCGAGATCGGCTGGCCATCGCCGGTGGGGACAAAGGAGGCGAAATAGACGCCGACCGCATCCGGTGGCAGCCCCGCGACGCGATCGAGCAGCACGTCGATGGGGTCGCCCGCCATGTCCTCGAAGCTGACGCGGTCTGCAAACTGCTTGGCGGCCTCGCGAAACAGGGTGTGGTTCAGTTCGCCGGTGGTGCCGGCGTCGCGAATCGCGACGATCCGGCGCACATCCGGATGCAGCCGCAGGATCAGGTCGATCGTGTCGCCGAAGCTCGGGCGCTCGTCGACGCCGACGAACTCCGGGCGCGACGCGACCCGCTCGGGGTCGAAATTGTTGGTGCCGATGAAGACAATCGGCGTGTCGCCGAACAGGGCAATCTTTTCCGCTTCGACGAGATTGAAGGCGTAGTCGTCGGTTGTGACGACGAGATCGAACCGGGCGCCTGAAAATTTGTAGTGCAGGGTGTCCAGGACGCGTCGGTCGTATGTCTCGCCGGAGAAATTCTTGCCGTCCAGGTACTCGATGCGCACGTCGGCCGTGGGTACCGCTGCTTTCAGAGCCGTCTTGAAACCGGCAACCAGATCGTCCGACCCCTTATAGCCGTCGTGATAGGAATTGATGATCAGGACGCGGGGTGCCGCCGTCGGCTGCGTGGCGCCGCAACTCATGGCAATCAGCAGGCCGATCAGCAGGGATAGGGCGGCACGGAAAAAGGGCATCGGGGCTCCGGGCGCGGTCGGATTCACCGCATTAGCGCAATTACGGGAGGGACCTGTCCAATCTTTAACGCACGCCCGGCTCGTGAGGGCGGCTACGGGCGCGATGCTCCGGCTTGCCAGCGCCGCCCGTATCGCTATACTTACTGACCAGTCAGTCATTAAAACGGGCTTCCACATTCATGAAGCAGGATCCAGGACCCGCGACCCGCGGGCGGCGGCGCAAGGCGGCGCGACCGGGCGAATTGACCGCCGCGGCGCTGAGCCTGTTTGCCGAGAAGGGCTACGCCGCGACACGGCTGGAGGAGGTCGCGGCCCGGGCCGGCGTATCCAAGGGGACCCTGTACCTGTATTTCGACAGCAAGGAGGCCCTCTTCAAGGCAGTGATCACGGAGGGGATCCTGCCGGTGATGGAGCAGGGCGAGGCGACCTTCGAAGCCCTGCGGGACGAACCGGACCGACTGTTGAAGGCCATTCTCGCCGGATGGTGGGAGATGATCGGATCGACCGAACTGGCGGGTGTGCCGAAGCTGATGATTGCCGAGGCGCGCAATTTCCCGGAACTCGCACGCTTTTACTACGAGGAGGTCATCTCGCGGGGGCGCGCGCTGGTAGAAGGGGCCTTGCGGCTCGGCATCGAACAAGGGCTGTTCCGCCCCGTCGATGTGCCGGCCACCGTACAGGTGCTGATGGCACCCCTGATTCTTCTGAGCATCTGGCGGACCTCCTTTGCCGTCTGTGATGCCGATGCCTGCCGTCCGGAGAAGTACCTGCCGGCCTATTTCGACCTGATGCTGAGCGGCCTGCGCGTGCAGCCGCAAGCAGGAGCGTGACGATGACGAACCGGGCCCTCGCGACCGTGGCCGCCACCCTGTACCTGTCGCTGCTGACAGCCTGCGACAAGCCAACCGCCGAAGCGCCGCCGCCGCTGGCCGTGCTGGTGCGCGAAGTCGGGCAGCAGTCAGCCGTTCCGCTGACGATCTACACGGGTGAAGTCCGCGCTCGCCACGAGACCGATCTGTCGTTCCGGGTCGGCGGCAAGCTGGTCGCGCGCAATGTCGAGGTGGGCGATGCCGTGCGCAAGGGCGCCGCCCTGGCCCGCCTGGATCCCCAGGATCTGAGACTGTCGGCGGAAGCCGCCCGAGACCAGCTCTCCGCTGCCGAAGCAGAGCTCAGCCTGGCCCGCTCCGAACTCGATCGCGCGCGACAGCTGGTGGCGCAGAACTTCATGAGCGAGTCGGTTCTCGACAGCCGTCGAACGGCCGTTGAAGGGGCGGAGGCGCGGGTGCGCCAGGCCCGCGCCCAGTCCGAGCTGACCGCCAACCAGGCTGGCTATACCGTGCTGAAGGCCGAACACGATGCGGTGGTGCTGGCCGTGCTGGCGGACAGGGGAGAAGTCGTCGCCGCTGGCCAGCCGGTGCTCCGACTGGCGCGCCAGGACGAGCGTGAGGTGCTGATTCACGTGCCGGAGGGCCGTGTCGCGGGCATTTCGGTCGGCATGCCGGCCCAGGTGCGCCCGCTGGCCGACACCGAGCGGCACTACGCAGCTCAGGTGCGCGAGATGGCCGCCGCCGCCGATGCGGCGACACGCACCTTCGCCGTGCGCTTGTCCATCGAAGGCGCCGACGAGCGCCTGCCGCTGGGCGCATCAGCCGTGGCCGGCTTCATCGAAACCGACGCGAAGGGGACGCTGTTGCCCCTGCCCGCCGTGGTCCAGCAAGACGGCCGGACCGTGGTCTGGTCGGTCGGACCCGACGGCGTGGTCCAGCCGGCACCGGTCGAGCTGCTGGGAATCCGCGAGGACGGTGCGCTGGTCGGGGACGGACTTCAGGCAGGCATGCAGGTCGTTGTCGCCGGTACCCACCGGCTGACGCCCGGTCAGCGGGTTCGCGCCGTGGCCGAGCACGCGCCGGTTCAGCTGGACGTCTCGCGATGAGCCGCTTCAACCTGTCGGACTGGGGGCTGCGGCACCAGACCCTGGTGCTCTTCTTCCTGATCGTCCTGACCGCGATCGGCATGGCGTCGTACGGCCGCCTCGGCCAGTCCGAGGACCCGCCCTTCACGTTCAAGGTCATGGTGGTGCGGGCGGAATGGCCGGGCGCGTCGGCCCGTGAAATCGAACTGCAGGTTACCGACAAGATCGAGCGCAAGCTCCAGGAGGTCGCCCAGGCCGATTTCATTCGCTCCTACTCCCGGCCGGGAGAGGCGATGGTGTTCTTCACGGTCAAGGATTCGACTCCCTCGGGAGAGATCCCCGGGATCTGGTACCAGGTGCGCAAGAAGATCGGCGACATTCGCCACACCCTGCCAGCCGGGGTCATCGGGCCGAGCTTCAATGACGAGTTCGGCGACACGTTCGGCAATATCTTCGCGCTGCTTGGCGAGGGCCTCGACTATGCGGAACTGAAGCGCTTCGCCGAGGCGATCCGCAATGAACTGCTGCGGGTGCCCGACGTGGGCAAGGTGGCGTTTTTCGGTGAGCAGGACCAGCGGGTCTTCATCGAGCTGTCTGCCGCGCGTCTGGCGACCCTCGGTATCCGCGCGGTGGACATCATCGCCGCCATCAATGCCCAGAACGCCAAGGTCGGTGCCGGTTTCTTCGAGACCGCCTCCGAGCGCATCTTCCTGCGCCCGGACGGCGAGTACCAGAGCCTCGATGCGATCCGGGCAACTGTGCTGCGCGTAGGCGAGCGCAGCCTGCGCCTGGGCGACATTGCCCGCGTCGAGCGGGGCTTTGTCGACCCCCCGTCGGACACCCTGCGCTACGAGGGGCGCCAGGCGCTGGGGATCGGCGTATCGATGCGCGACGGCGGCGACATCATCGCGCTGGGGCGCCACCTCGACGAGGCGGTCGCGCGCATCGAGACGCAACTGCCGGCCGGCCTCGAGCTGGCGCGGGTGGCGGATCAGCCGCGGGCCGTGCAGCGCTCGATCAACGAGTTCATGAAGGCGCTGACCGAGGCGGTCGTCATCGTGCTGGCGGTCAGCCTGCTCTCGCTGGGGCTGCGCACCGGCATCGTGGTGGCGATCTCGATTCCGGTCGTGTTGGCGATCACCTTCCTGTTCATGCAGCTCTTCGGCATCGGCCTGCACAAGATCTCGCTCGGCGCGCTGATCCTCGCGCTGGGCCTGCTGGTGGACGACGCCATCATCGCGGTCGAGATGATGGCTACCAAGATGGAGCAGGGCTGGGCACGCGCCAAGGCCGCGAGTTTTGCGTTCACCTCCACCGCCATGCCGATGCTGTCGGGCACCCTGGTCACGGCGGCAGGCTTCCTGCCCATCGCGACCGCGGCCTCGAGCACCGGCGAGTACACCCGCTCGCTGTTTCAGGTCACGGTGATCGCCCTGCTGGTCTCCTGGGTCGCCGCGGTGCTGTTCGTGCCCTACCTGGGCTTCCATCTGCTGCCCGACTTCGCCAAGCGACGACATACCCCGGGCCTGCTGCAGCGGGCAAAGGCGCGTCTGCTGCCCGGCGCCGGGCACGCGCCAGCGGGGCACGACGGCGAGGCCCACTACGATACGGCCTTTTATCGCGCCTTCCGGCGCTTCGTCGATGGGTGCGTGCGCTTCCGCTGGCTCGTGATCGCTGCCACGTTGCTGGTCTTCGCGGGCTCGATCTACGCTTTCCGCTACGTGCCCCAGCAGTTCTTCCCGGACTCGACGCGGCCGGAACTGCTGGTGGACCTGCGCCTCGCCGAAGGCGCCTCGCGCCGTGCGACGCTGGCCGCCGTCGAGGAGCTGGAGGCGGTCCTTAAGGACGCGCAGGGGATCGACAACTTTGTGGCCTACGTGGCTTCCGGCAGCCCCCGCTTCTATCTCCCGCTCGATCAGCAACTGCCCCAGACCAGCTTGGCCCAGTTCGTGATCCTGACGGACGGGTCGGCTGCGCGGGAGGCCCTGCGACGACAGCTCATCGACTTCTACACCGACCATCCGGGCGGGATCACGGCGGCCATCAACCGGCTCGAGAACGGGCCACCGGTCGGATTCCCGGTTCAGTACCGGGTCAGCGGGGCGGATTTCGACACCCTGCGCGCCATCGCCGGTCGTGTCGCGGAGGCAATGCGGGGGCACTCCGAGCTGTCCAACGTGCAGACCGACTGGGCGACGCCCTCCAAGGTCATGCGGGTACACATCGACCAGGATCGGGCGCGGCTGGTCGGGCTGTCGAGCCAGGAGATTGCGCAGATTCTCGATGCCGCCCTGAAGGGGGTCACGGTGACCCAGTTTCGCGAGGGAACCGAAACCATCGACGTGCTGGTCCGTGGCTCCGAGTTCGAGCGGGAGCGCCCCTCCAATCTTGCCGACCTGTCGATTCCTGGCCCGGATGGGCGCATCGTGCCACTGGCCCAGGTAGCGACGATCCGTCCGGACTTTGAAGAGGGCGTCATCTGGCGGCGCAATCGCCTGCCGACCGTGACGGTGCGCGCCAACCTGTATGGCGGGGTGCAGCCCGCGGTGATCGTGGATCAGCTGGCGCCCGCGATCGATGCGATCCGCACATCCCTGCCCCTGGGCTATCGCATCGAGGTCGGCGGCGCCGTCGAGGAGTCGGCCAAGGGCGGTGGCTCCGTGGCGGCCGGCGTGCCGCTGCTGTTCATCGTCGTCCTCACCGTCCTGATGATCCAGCTGCAGAGCTTCTCGCGGGTGGCGATGGTGATGCTGACGGCGCCGCTGGGGCTGATCGGGGTCACCGCGGCGCTGCTGCTGTTCGGCAAGCCCTTCGGCTTCGTCGCGATGATCGGCTCGATTGCCCTCTCCGGCATGATCATGCGCAACTCGGTGATCCTGGTGGACCAGATCCAGCAGGACCTCGCCTCCGGCCTGCCGCTGTGGGAGGCCATCGTCGAATCCACGGTTCGCCGCTTCCGCCCCATCATGCTGACCGCGGCCGCCGCGATCCTGGCGATGATCCCGCTGACCCGCAGCGACTTCTTCGGCCCGATGGCGGTCGCGATCATGGGCGGGCTGGCGGTCGCGACGGTGCTGACGCTGATTTTCCTGCCTTCGCTCTATGCGGCGTGGTACCGGGTACGACGGCCCGAGGCATCGGAGTCGGCCGCGTGAACGCCTTTGTCGCGGTGGTCGACTTTTCCTTATCGGTCACCGGACCGATTTTCGTCGTGCTGGCCCTCGGCTACTGGCTGATGCGCCGCGGGCTGATCGACGACGCGTTCGTCAATACCGGCTCCCGGCTGGTGTTCAACGTCGCCTTGCCGGCCCTGCTGTTCATCAGCATCGGAAAGACGCCGCTGTCGGACGCGGCCAACCTCGAGCTCATCGCCTTCGGCATGGGCGGCACGGTGGTGGTGTATCTGTTGCTCGAATGGCTCGCCACGCGCTTCGTGCCGGTGCCGCGCGACCGGGGCGTCGTCGTGCAGGGGGGCTTTCGCTCCAACATGGGCATCGTCGGCCTCGCCTACTGCGTCAATGCCTATGGCGACGCAGCGCTGGGTGCGGCCTCGCTGTACCTGGGCCTGGTCACGATCCTGTTCAACATCCTGGCGGTGATCACCCTCAGCCGCGCCCTCGACCGCAGTCAGGGCGCGCTGGCAATGGTGAAGGGCATCGCGCGCAACCCGCTGATCATCGCCATCGGCCTGGCGCTGCCGGTCTCCTGGCTCGATCTCGACCTGCCGGGCTGGGTGCTCCAGTCCGGTCAGTACTTCGCCAACCTGACCCTGCCGCTGGCCCTGTTGTGTACCGGCGCGGCCCTGAACTTCCGGCGGCTGCGCCAGGAGGTCGCCGGTACCGCCCTCGCCAGTGGTGCCAAGCTGATCGGCGTCCCGGTGCTGTTCGTGCTGGCCGGGCTCGCCGTGGGCTTCCGCGGCATTGACCTCGGCGTGCTGCTGTTGATGTCGTCGGCCCCGACCGCGGCGGCGAGCTACGTGATGGTTCGGGCGATGGGCGGCAACGCCACGCTCGCCGCCAACATCATCGCGATCACCACGGTCGGCTCGATCCTGACCACCAGCGTCGGGGTTCTCGTGCTGCGGGGATTGGGTCTGATGTAGCGCCTTGCTCGCCACGGTGCGGCCGTCGCCCGCGGCGGCGACCCGACGCCGGCGGGGGTAGAATCCGCATCCATGACCGAGACCCCCGACCCCCGCTTCATCCACCTCCGCCTGCACACCGAATACTCGGTGGTGGACGGCATCGCGACCATCGGCCAGGCCCTCTCCGCAGCCGCCGCAGACCACATGCCGGCGCTCGGCATCTCCGACCTGGGCAACCTGTTCGGCATGGTCAAGTTCTACAAGGGGGCGCGCGGCAAGGGCATCAAGCCGATCGTCGGCTGCGACGTGTGGATCACCAACGACGCCGACCGGGACAAGCCGACGCGGGTGCTGCTGATCTGCCGCGACCGGGCGGGCTACGGCCAGCTGTGTGAGCTGCTGACCCGCGCCTACCTCGAGAACAAGATCCGTGGCCGGGCCGAGCTGCGCCGCGAGTGGCTCGAGAACGGCGCCGCGTCCGGCCTGATCTGCCTGTCCGGGGCGATGGCGGGCGATATCGGCGTGGCGCTCGGCAACGGCAACCAGGCCCTGGCCGAGCAGCTCGCCAGCGACTGGGCGCGGCTGTTCCCGCAGGCCTTCTACATCGAGGTGCAGCGGGCCGGCCACGCCGGCGGCGAGGCCTATATCCGGGACGCGGTGGTGCTGGCCGATCGGCTGGGCCTGCCGGTGGTGGCGACCCATCCGGTGCAGTTCGCCACGCGGGACGATTTCAAGGCCCACGAGGCGCGGGTGTGCATCGCCCAGGGCTTCGTGCTGGCCGACAAACGGCGGCCGAAGGACTTCACCGAGGCGCAGTACTTCAAGAGCCAGGCGGAGATGTGCGAGCTCTTCGCCGACCTGCCCGAGGCCCTCGAGAACGCGGTCGAGATCGCCCGCCGCTGCTCCCTCGAGGTGCAGCTCGGCACCAACTTCCTGCCGCTGTTCCCGACGCCCGAGGGCATGACCCTCGACGACTTCCTGGTGGCCGAGGCGAAAGCCGGCCTCGAAGTGCGCCTGCAGGAGCTCTACCCCAACGAGGTCGAGCGGGAAGCCGAGCGCGCGCGCTACGACGAACGGCTGAAGATCGAGACCGACACCATCGTGCAGATGGGTTTTCCGGGCTACTTCCTGATCGTCGCGGACTTCATCAACTGGGCCAAGCACAACGGCGTGCCGGTCGGCCCCGGGCGGGGCTCGGGTGCCGGCTCGCTGGTGGCGTACAGCCTGCGGATCACGGACCTGGATCCCCTCGAATACGCGCTGCTGTTCGAGCGCTTCCTGAATCCGGAGCGGGTGTCGATGCCCGACTTCGACATCGATTTCTGCCAGGACAACCGCTACAAGGTCATCGAGTACGTCCGCAGCCGCTACGGCGCCGATGCGGTCTCGCAGATCGCGACCTTCGGCACCATGGCCTCCAAGGCCGTGGTGCGCGACGTGGGCCGGGTGCTCGACCTGCCCTACGGCCTGTGCGACCGGCTCTCCAAGCTGGTCCCGGTGGTCCAGAACAAGCCCCTGTCCCTGACCGACGCCCGCGAGCAGGAACCCCAGATCGGCGAGCTGATGAACGATCCGGGCGACGGCGAGTCGGTGACCGAGCTGTGGGAGCTGGCCCTGCCCCTCGAAGGCCTGACCCGCGGCGTCGGCATGCACGCCGGGGGCGTGCTGATCGCGCCGGGCAAGCTCACCGACTTCTGCCCCCTCTATATCGCCGACGGCGACGACGCGACGCCGGTCTCCCAGTACGACAAGGACGACGTCGAAGCGGTCGGGCTGGTGAAGTTCGACTTCCTCGGTCTGCGCAACCTGACGATCATCGAACTGGCGCTCGACTACGTCGAACAGCTGAGTGGCGAGCGTCCCGATCTGGCGACGCTGGCTTTCGACGATCCGAAGGCCTACCAGATCCTCAAGGACGGCAACACGACGTCGATCTTCCAGGTCGAATCGGAGGGCATGAAGAAGCTGGTCAGGAAGCTGGCA
>JAGRGD010000073.1 GCA_020445665.1 Rhodocyclaceae bacterium | reverse complement strand
GGCACCGGCGATGCGCCCCTGTCGGTCAGGCTCTCAACCGGCGAGTGCTTGCCCTGCGACGTGGTCATCGTCGCGGCGGGCGTCGCGCCGAACGTCGGCTTTCTCGAGGGCTCGCCGGTGCATGTCGCCAAGGGTGTGCTTGTTGACGACAGGATGCAGACTTCGGTCCCGGGCATCTATGCCGCAGGAGATGTGGCCGAGGCCCCCGACCTGTTCACCGGGGCGCACCTGGTATCGGCAATTCAGCCCAACGCCGTCGACCAGGCGCGTGTCGCGGCGATCAACATGGCGGGTGGTAACGCCCACATGCCGGGGGTGCTGGCAATCAACGTTCTCGACACCCTGGGCCTCATTTCCTCCTCGTTCGGCCAGTGGTGGGGCGGCGAGGGCACGCAGGGGGTGGAGCGGGTGGACGAGGCTGCCTTCCGCTACATCAGCCTGCAGTTCCGTGATGACGTGCTCGTCGGCGCGACCTCTATCGGCTTGACCGATCACGTCGGGGCGCTCCGCGGGCTTATCCAGGGGCAACTGCATCTTGGCGTGTGGCGGGATCGGCTGCTGGCCAATCCCTTCGCCTTCTTCGAGGCCTATGTTGCGAACACTCAGCCGGTGGCGCTGAGCCGGGCGGCATGAAGATCCGCTTCAAGCTTTTTGCTGGTCTTACGGAGCTGTTGCCACCCAATCGCAAGAGCAACGTCGTCGAACTGGATGTCGACGACGGGACGACGATTCAACAGATGATCGATGCCTACCGGATTCCGCCCCGCAACGCCCATCTGGTGTTGCTGAACGGGCTCTACATCGCGCCGGAGGCACGCGCCTCGAGCCTGCTGTCGGATGGCGACGAGCTCGCAATCTGGCCACCCGTGGCGGGAGGCTGAACCCTTAGATGCAGGCGCGCAGCGAAGTAACGCCGATGCGTTTCGAGCGAGAAATCGGCTCGACGCGCGCAGAGTTCGTGCGGGCACTTGGGCTGGCGCATCCGCGCGGTTTCGAACACCCTGCTGAGAACGTCTTCCGGGTCAGCGAAGGGGACGTCGTGCTCGACATCTCCCTGTCCGAAGCCGCACCGCGACGCATCGGGCTGTTCGTGATACCGGTATTGAATGCGGTGTACGAGTTCCGTGAGGGTGACGTTGCCGATTGTGCTGCGCTGCTCGGGCGGCTCGATCTAGCGATGCAGCGGGGGGGCGGCTGATTGTCGACCGGCGGAATTGGCGCAGCTTTTTCCGAGGCGCTCTCGCTGATAGCGGCCTTCGATCACCAGGTGCTCGAGATTGCGCTGCTGTCGCTGCAGGTCAGCGGACTCGCGGTTGCGATCGGCTTGCTGATCGGCCTGCCGGCGGGCGCCTGCCTGGCTGTTGGACGCTTTCCCGGCAAGCAGACGCTGGCCATCGTGGCAAACGGTTTCATGGGGCTGCCTTCGGTCGTCGTCGGCGTCGTCGTATACCTGCTCTTGTCGCGCTCGGGGCCCCTCGGCGAGCTTGGCTTGCTGTATACGCCGACCGCCATGGTCATCGCCCAGATCGTGCTCGTCGTGCCCCTCATGGCGGCTATCTCGAGGCAGGTGGTGGAGGATGCCTGGCGCCAGTATGCGGAAGAGTTTGCGGCGATGAGATTCAACTGGCGGCAGTCGGTGCGCACGCTGCTCTACGATTGCCGCTATTCCCTGTTCGTGGCCGTGCTGGCCGGGCTGGGGCGGGCAATGTCGGAAGTCGGGGCGGTGATGATCG
>JAGRGD010000072.1 GCA_020445665.1 Rhodocyclaceae bacterium | reverse complement strand
CGCAGCGCCCTTGGCACCGGCCCGGCCGGTACGGCCGATGCGGTGCACATAGTCTTCCGGCACGTTGGGCAGCTCGAAGTTGACCACCTGGGGGAGCTGGTCGATGTCGAGGCCGCGGGCCGCGATGTCGGTCGCCACCAGCACCTGCAGCTTGCCGCTCTTGAACTCGGCCAGCGCCCGGGTACGGGCGCCCTGGCTCTTGTTGCCATGGATCGCCGCGGCGCCGAAGCCTTCCTTGCCGAGCTGCTCGGCGAGCCGATTGGCGCCGTGCTTGGTGCGGGTGAAGACCAGCACCTGGTACCACATCCGGGTGCGGATCAGGTGGCTCAGGAGGTGGCGCTTGTGCTTCTGTGGCACCCGGTGGACCACCTGCTCCACCAGCTCGGTGGTGGTGTTGCGGCGAGCCACCTCGACGAAGCCCGGCTGGTGCAGCAGGCCGTCGGCCAACTGGCGGATCTCGTTCGAGAAGGTGGCGGAAAAGAGCAGATTCTGGCGCTGCTTCGGCAGCAGCGCGAGGATCTTGCGGATGTCGCGGATGAAGCCCATGTCGAGCATCCGGTCGGCCTCGTCCAGCACCAGGATCTCGACGCCGGAGAGGTCCACGTTGCGCTGGTTGGCGTGGTCCAGCAGCCGGCCCGGCGTCGCCACCAGGATGTCCACCGGCTTCTTCAGGGCATTGGTCTGGGGCTGGATGCTGACGCCGCCGAACATCACCAGGCTGCGGGTCGGCAGGAAGCGGCTGTAGGTGTCCACCGACTCCTTCACCTGGGCCGCCAGCTCGCGGGTCGGGGTGAGGATCAGGCAGCGGGGGCGGCCGGGCTTCGGCTTGCCACCGTCAGCGGCCAGGCGATGCAGGATCGGCAGCGTGAAGCCCGCCGTCTTGCCGGTGCCGGTCTGGGCCGCGGCGAGCAGGTCGCCGCCTTCGAGCACCAGCGGAATGGCCTGGGCCTGGATGGGGGTGGGCGCGCTATAGCCGGCATCGGCGATGGCACGCAACAGGGGTTCTGCCAGCCCGAGGGCGGCAAAGTTTTGATCAGTGTTCACTCACAATCTCCAGCGACTACCTGTCGCTCTCACGAGTGACACCAATTAAGGGAGGCGGGGAAAAAATATCAGGGACGGGGCACGGCACGTTCGGCGTGCTCCCGGGCTCGTTTCGACGAGCCGTCACCCGGCAAATTGGCAGAGCAGCGGGCGGTGGCGCAGTGTAGGGGCAGGTCGGGCGCGATGTCACGCGTTTTCTGGCGCACTGCGTCAAATGCGACACCGAAACGGGCCAGGGTGCCGCTTGATCGCGCCGGAGGCTTGCGCCACCATGCCCCTGCTCATGAAGCCCCTCCTCCCCTTGCTGCTCCTCGTCGCACTGCTCAGCGCCTGCGCTCCGACCCGGCAGGGCTCGGCGCTGACGGACGAGTGGATTCCGTCCCCCAATCACGGCCCGCGCCGACCGACGATGGTGGTGCTCCACTACACCACCAACAACGACACAGAAACCGCGCTCCGCACCCTGACCCACCCCGAGCGGGAGGTGAGCGCCCACTACCTGGTCGGGCGCGACGGCCGCATCGTCCAGTTGGTGGACGAGGCCCGGCGCGCCTGGCACGCAGGCGCCTCGTACTGGCAGGGCAACCAGGACGTCAACTCCGCCTCGATCGGCATCGAGCTCGACAACAACGGCCACGAGCCCTTTCCCGACCGACAGATCGACGCATTGCTGGCGCTTCTTGACGACCTTCGGGCCCGCTACGCCATCGCCCCGGGCCAGGTGGTCGGCCACTCGGACGTGGCGCTCGGCCGCAAGGTCGACCCCGGGCCGCTGTTCCCGTGGCGGCGCCTCGCGGCCGAGGGCTTCGGCCAATGGTGCGACCCGCCCTACCCCACGCCGCCGCCGGGCTTCGACCTGACCACCGGGCTCGCGCTGCTGGGCTACGACACGACCGACCCCGAGGCCGCCCGGCGCGCTTTCCACCTGCGCTACCTGCCACAGCACGACCCGCTGGTCGCGGCGGCGATCGAGACGGAACTGGCGCATTGCGTGGCGCTGACCCCGGGGCGTCCCGACCGGCCCTGAGCAGGACAAGTCCGCCGTCAGCCGCCGCCGGACGGGGAGCGCAGCGCGTCCAGGACGGCAGGATTCGGGCGTCCCTCGCGATCGTAGAGGTCGCCAAACCCGAATGCGGCAAGAATCTCCTCGCCCGCATCGATCTGCCGGCTCGCGAGCGCCTGCCGCCACTGCCCTCGCTGCGCTCGAGCGGTCGCGAGGGTGCTCCCGCAATCCGAGACCATGCTCGGCCGATTCACCAGCGCATCGTCCAGGGCGGCACGGCGGCCCCCGAATCGGCTCAGTACGGTATCGACAACGCTCGTCGGGTCATCGACCGCCGACTCATGGAAGATCACCGGCAGTTCAGCGGCGGAAAACTGCCGCAGCGGTACGCGATTCACGACGGCCCAGATCAGCACCTGGCGAACGACGAAATCGGCGCTCTGTGCGTAGCGCTGGATGACGTCGGCGAAGGGCGCCAGATGGTCCGCCATGAGCGTGTCGTCTGCGAGGAAATCTCCGGGCGCATCCATCCAGTACCAGTCCCGTCGCCGGGCCTTCGATAGCGCCACCGCGAACGGGTGCCGCAGCAGCAGCACGGGCCGCACGACGGGGAAGCGCGCGACCACCCACCACGCGAGCAGGTTGGCGAAGATGTCCTTGACGAGCAGGCGCGCACCGCCCGGAGGTGGCCCGTCGAGGCAGATACGCGGCTCGCGAACCTCGCCCGCGAAGACCCGCCGGGCAAACGCCTCCAGCGGCCGACAGGGCGCGTGGGGGCGCAGGTAGGCGTGGGGCGCGAGGAAGGCGCAATCGGCCACGCAGGCAGGATGAAAGGGTTCGAACAGGGGATGCAAGCCGCCACTCTGACTGAGCAGGCTCGCGAGCCAGGTGGTGCCACTGCGCCCGTCGCCGAGCAGCCACAGCACGTCGCGGCCCGGCGTGCGGGCGAGGTCTGCGGTCGGTTCAGTGACGTTCAATATCAAGCGTGGCTCCCGCGCCCATGCATCCCCGCGCACGTCGAGGCCCGTAGCCCACGGCGCATCGATCCATCAACCGGCATCGACGCCGCAGGCACCAGGCCGCGCCACGCGACCTCCGGTTGCCAGATCGAGGCACAACAGTGGCAGTTCCCGCCCCGCAATGCTCGCCGACACCCGCACCCCGACCCGCCGAGCCCCCATCGCCTCGTAGAAACCGACAGCGTGCGGATCGCTCTGCACCCACACCCGCGTCGCGCCCGTCGCCCGCGCCAGATCGCACGCATGCAGCAGCAGCCGGCTACCGACACCGCAGCCGAGGTGCTCGGGCGCCACGAACAGCGCATCGAGATCCCACTCGGAGGCCGAGAGCCGCCGCAGGGCATGAAAACCCACCACGACACCATCGACCTCGCCCACCCCGTGGCAAAGGTCGGCAGTGGCGAGATCCTCCGGCGACACCGACAATTCGGCCCGGCACGCCTGCATGAAGCGGTCGTCGTAGCCCCACACCGCCTTGGCGCGGAAGGCCAGCGCGCTGAGCGCATCGCAGTCCGTGTTCCGCGCTTCGCGGATGATCAGCGCCAGCATCGGCCTGCCGGACACCGGGACGGGCGACGCCTCAGTCGTCATGGTCATAGGCCAGGCGCACCGCGTCGTCGCCGATCGTGACGATCACCGTCGTCCCACGCGTGAAATAGATCGGTCCGGCACTGCGCTCACGGCCCTCTGCAAACTGAACCCGAAACTGCATTCCGCCCTCCCCCGCCACCGCGAACGAAGCCATCTCCCCCGGCGCCAGCCTGCCGACGCGATGGGTCCCGCCCCGCCACGTCGCAACGACGCCGACCGATTGGGTGGCACGGTTGCGCACCGCGAAAGACGGGGCGAAGAACGAGGGCGCCACCACGATCGCAGTGGCGACGATTACGATGAGCCCCGCCCCTCTCAGCCCCCAGCGGCGCTTTGCCTCACGCATCACCGAACCGCTCAGGCGTCCACACAAGCCCCCCAACGTCGACGAGATCCGGGCCACCGCCGCACCAGGCGCCCGGGCAATCCAAGCGGAACGCCTCCGATCCCACGACACGAAGTGTAGGCCAAAGGCGTGCGTGATATAAAGCTAGACCTGACCCCACAGAAAACCTCCCCCCATGGATGCCCGCTGCCAAGTTCGGGTAACGTATCGCACCATCAGCCGCTACGCCCTGTGCCCGCATCATGCTTCCGCCCCGCACCTCCCGCACGGCGCTCCGTCCCGCGGCGCCGACGCCTCGCCCGGCGACCGCCCCCATGCTCTCGATTGACCGCATGCGCTGGCTCGACCGGTGGGTCGGGGTACCGCTGTGCGGCCTGGCCAGCGTGCTGCGCCGGATGCGTCCCGGGGCGCGGCAGTTGGCGCCTGCCCGGCGGGTCGCCTTCCTGCAACTGGCGGAGTCGGGCAGCAACGTGCTCGCCGATCCGGCCGTGCGACGGTGGATGGCGCAGGCGCCGCATCCCCCGGCCTTCGTCACCTTCGCAAAGAACCGCGCCAGCCTGCGCCTCACCGGTTCGATCGCCGACGAGGACGTCTTTCCGATCGACCCCGGCTCGCTCGCCACGCTGCTGCGTGACGTCTGGCGACTGCGCCGCTGGCTGCGCAGCCGCGGCGTCGACACCCTCGTCGATCTCGAACTGTTCACCCGCGTCTCGGCCCTGATCGGCCTCTTCTGCGGCACCGCGCGGCGCGTCGGCTTCCATGCGCCCGACCACGCCGGCCTCTACCGGGGCGACCTCTACACCGACCCGGTTCCCTTCGCCTTCAACGAGCACATCTCCCGTAATTACCTGGCCCTGGTCGCCGCCCTCGACGGCGCCCCCGTGCCGCCGGGCCTGCCGGCCGTGGCTCGCCGCCCGCTGCAGCCCGACGAGCGCCAGCGCGTCACCGCGACCCTCGCGCAGCTCTTCCCGCAGGGCTGCGGCGCACTGGTGCTGATCAACGCCAACGCGAGCGACATGCTGCCGCAGCGCCGCTGGCCGGCCGAGCGCTTCGAGGCGCTGGCCCACGCCCTGCTGGCCCACGACCCGGCCCTGAGCCTGCTGCTCACCGGCGGGTCCGAGGACCGCGCCACCACTGCGGCACTGGCGGCGCAGATCGACGACCCGCGCTGCGTGGACGGGGCGGGCCGATTCACGCTGGGCGAACTGCCGGCCCTCTTCGAGCGCGCGGCGCTGCTGGTCACCAACGACTCGGGCCCGGCCCATTTCGCCTCGGTCAGCCCGGTGCACGTGATCGTGCTGTTCGGGCCCGAGACCCCGCTGCGCTTCGGACCGCTGGGCGAGAGCAGCGTCTTTTACGCCGGGCTACCCTGCTCGCCCTGCGTCACGCCAGCCAACCAGCGGCGCAGCGCGTGCACCGACAACCGCTGCCTTCAGGCCATCTCGGTCGAGGCGGTGCTGGCGAGGGCAAAGGCCGTACTCGCCGACACCCTGCCCGCCGCAGGCGAGCAAAGGCTGGCGGGGTGATTCCGCGCCGACGCCTGCCTCTGGAGGCGGCCGACCTGGCCGACTGGCTGCGGGCCCCGTTTCGCCGCGCCGAGGCGGTGGCCGCCGACGTCGCGGCCTTCGAGCGCGCCTTCGCCGATCTCCTCGGGGTGCCCTGTGCCCGTGCGGTCGCGAGCGGCCGCGACGCCCTCGGGCTGATCCTCGACGGCCTCGGCCTGCAGGCCGGCGACGAACTGATCATCCCCGCCTACACCCTCGGCGAGTTGCTGCCCCTGCTGCAGTCCCGGGGCCTGCGCCTGGTGCCTGCCGACATCGACCCGGCCACCTACAACCTCACGCCCGAGTCGGTGCGCGCCCGCATCGGCCCGGCCACCCGGGCGCTGCTGGTGGTGCATCTGCTCGGCGCGCCCTGTGACCTGCCCGCGCTGGCCGCGCTGGCCGACGAGGCCGGGATCGCCCTGATCGAGGATTGCGCCCACGCTGCCGGCGCCACCGTAGACGGCCGCCCGGTCGGCAGCGTCGGCATCGCGGCGCTCTTCAGCCTCGAGGCCAACAAGGCGCTCTGTGCCTTCGGCGGCGGCGTGCTCGCCACCCGGGACGCGGGCCTGCTCGAGCGGATCGCCCCCCGGCTGGCGCATCGTCCGCGACGCGAATGGCCGGCGATGAAGAAAGCCATGATCAAGTGGTGCGAGGAGCTGCTGGTGCGCAGCCCCGCCTATGGCCCCCTCGCCCGCCTGCTCTTCAGCGACCGGGCCGCGCAGGACTTCGAGCGCTTCTATCGCGGCGCCCATGGCCGCGTGCGCCCCGCGGCCTGCGCCTTCAGCGGCTTTCAGGCACGCCTCGCCCTGCGCCGCCTGCGCCGGCTGGCGCAGCACAACGCCCGCAACAATGCGGCGTGGCGCGACACGGCCGCGCGCCTGCCCGCAGCGCTCACGCCCCAGCGGCGCGACGCCGTCGGCGAGCCGGCCTTCTACAACCTCGTCGCGTGCTACGACGGCGATCTGCGCCGGCTACGGGCGGCTGCCCTCGCCCGCGGGATCGACCTGGGCATCCATGGCGAGGTGATGGACGACACCGCCGCGATGCTCGGCGACACGGGCTGCCCGCAGGCCGCCGCGGTCCACCGCCAGGCGGTGCTGCTGCCGCTCTACCCCGGGCTCGGCGAGCGGCGGCGCGCGCAACTGCTCGAGCGGCTGGCCCGCGCCGTCGAGGACGCCGCGTGACCGCCGCCGCCGAGGTGGTCCTGCTCCGGGTCGACCGCGCGGCGAGCCACCACACGGCACACCCCCGCCACGTCCACCCGCCCCTCGCCCTCAAGTACATCCAGGCTCAGCTGCAAACCCCCGAAGCGCCGGTGCCGCTCCTCGACGGCTGGCTCGCACCGTTCTCCACGGAGGCCTTCGTCACCCGCGCGCTGGCCCTGAAGCCGGCCTTCGCCGTGGTGCATGGGGTGACCTGGTGCCTCGAGGAGTCGATCGCCGTCGGCCGTCGCCTGCGCGCCGCCGGCGTGGTCACGATCGCGGTCGGCCAGCAGGTCGCCCACGTCGGGCGCAGCCCGCACCCCCTCTGGGCCGCGGCCTTCGACCACGCCGTCGGCGGCGAGCCGGAGCTGGCCGTGCCGGCGCTGATCGCCCGCCTTCGTGCCGGCGAGCCCGCCGCGCCCGGCGGCGACGCGCACGAGGTCCGGGCGCCGGACGCGCTCGTCTCGCCGGCCTTCTCCGAGGCCGAGATGCGGGACTACGCCTTCCCGTTTCCGCTGCGCGGCCAGCCGGTGAAGCGCTGGGCCTACCTCCTCACCAGCTGGGGCTGCCCCCGGCCCTGCCGCCACTGCACCGAGATCGTCCGGCGCAGCGTCGGGCGCAACCTGCGCGAGCGCTCGGTGGACCGGGTCGTGGACGACATGCTGCGGCTGCGCGACGCCGGCGCCGAGTTCCTGTGCCTCGACGACGACTCGCTGCCGGTTCACCGCGAGCGCTTCCTGGCCCTGTGCGACGCCCTTGAGCGGCGGGCCCCCGGCCTGCGCTGGATGGCCAACGCACGCCCCGACGAGCTCGACGCCGAGCGGGTCGAGGCGGCCGCGGCGGCCGGCGCGGTGCTCTTCAAGGTGGGGGTGGACAGCGGCTCGGCGCGGATGATCGAGGGCGTCGGCAAGGCCCGCGACGACGCCGCCTGGGTGGCCGCCAGCGAACGCGCCTTCGGCCTGCTGGAGCGGGCCGGCATCGGCTCGGTTGCGCTCTTCGTCGTCGGCCTGCCGGGCGAGACCCTGGCCGACGCCGAACGCAGCCTGGCCCTGGCGCGGCGCCTGCCGGCCGACTACCTGCAGGTCCAGATCTACCGCGCCTACCCGGACGTGGCCCTGTGGGCCGAGCTGGCGCCGTCGGGCCGCGCCGGCGCCGAGGAGTATCACTACGCCCGGCCGCTCAGCAACTGCAGCGAGATCCCCACCGACACCCTCGCGACCCTGCAGCGCCGCTTCTACCGCGCCTTCTATTTCCGGCCGGGCTATGTGGCCCGCCACGCGCGCCACTTCTGGCGCCACTACCTGCCGCGCGCCGGTCACCGCCCCGCGTCGCGAGGGCCATCCGGCCCACTGGCCTACCTGCTCGGCATCGGTCGGTCCGGGTAACCCCGGCACCGCTCAGGCCACCGCGTCGCGCCGCACCAGCCGCCGCAGGATCAGGCCGAACAGGAGAGCCTCGCCAGCCAGCGCCAGCCCGACGCCGGCAACCGGCGGCAGCAGGCGCAGCGGCAGCATCGCCAGCAAGGCCACCAGCAGCCAGGCCCGCTCCCCCCGCCGTCCCCCGCGGGCGTCCAGATCAACCCACAGCCAGGCCGCGCCGGCACCAGCAGGACCAGGTCGTAGGCATAGGCGAAGGGCAGCGCCAGGGTCGTACCGGTGCACAGCAGCGCATACAGCAGCCCGTCCCGCGCCGGTTCTCGCCGCAGGCGCCACCACAACCCCACCACGGCCAGCGCGACCGCCAGCGACACCGCCCCCTGCGCCGCCCACGCCGCCGCCATCGGCGCGCCGATCAGCTTCAGCAGGCTCAGCACGGTCGTCATCACCGGCCAGTTGTAGACGCCGGCCCCGATCCCATCCATGTGAAAACCGACGGTCCCGATAAAACCGAACCAGGGGTCGTCGCCGAACGCGAGCACGCTCAGCACGATCAGGCCGATCACCGTCCCGGCGGCAGCGCCAAAGGCGCGCCAGTGCCCGCCGGCGGCCAGCGCAAGGGGAATCAGCAGGCCGAAGTGGGGCTTGACGCTCGCCAGCCCGATCAGCATGCCGGCCATCAGCGGCAGGCTGCGCAGGTGGAGCAGCCCGAGGGCGATCAGGCCGCCGATCAGGAAGCCGGTCTGGCCGTACATGGCGTTGAAGAACACGGGCGGCGCCGCCAGCGCGGCCGGCAGGGCGAAGCGCGACCGGAGGATGCCGCGCATGGCGTCGAGATAGGGCAGCGCCGTCACCGCGGTCCACGCGATCAGCGCCACGAGGTAGGGCAGGTAGGCCAGGGGCACCACCATCAGCAGGAAGGTGGGCGGGTACATCCACGGTGAAAAACCCACCGCCCGCACCTGCGACTCGCTCAGCGGCACGTCGTAGACCGCACGGGCCGCGGCCTGCTCGGCCTCATACATCCGGCGCGGTCGATAGACGTTCTCGGGCGGCGCCGAGCGCATCAGGAGGGAGCCGGCGTAGGTGGAGACGAAATCGGTATAGAGCGGGCGTTCGCCGTCCGCGGCGGCCCGCTGGCCATCCACGTAGGCCCAGCCGATGTAGGCGCAATAGCCGGCGACGACCAGCCACAGCAAGGGCATCGCCAGGCGCGCAGCCCTCAAGCCTGGGGCTCCAGCCGCCGCAGGTAGGCGGCGACGCCATCCTCCAGGGCCATGAAGGGCTGCGTGTAGCCGGCGCCGCGCAGGGCCGACAGATCGGCCTCGGTGTGGGCCTGGTAGCGACCGCTGAGGCGCTCGGGAAACGGCACGTACTCGATGTCGCCGCGCCCGAGCCAGGCGATCACCGCGCGGGCCACGTCATTGAAGCTGCGGCTGCGGCCCGTGCCGACGTTGAACACGCCGGAGCGCTCGGCGTGGTCGAAGAACCACAGCATCACCCGCAGCGCGTCGTCCACGTGCAGGAAGTCGCGCCGGTGCTCGCCCGCCTCGAAGCCGTCGCAGGCATCGAACAGACGGGCGCGGCCGCGGCCCAGAATCTGCTGGTAGAAGTGATAGGCGACGCTGGCCATGGCCTGCTTGTGCCCTTCGCCCGGGCCATACACATTGAAGAAGCGCAGCCCGACGATCTGGCTGTGCTCGCCGGCGAGGCGCTCGCGCACCACCTGGTCGACCCGCAGCTTGGACTCCGCATAGACATTCAGCGGCTGCTCGAAACGGGGGTCCTCCGGGCAGCCGCTGTGGGCGCCATAGACCGCCGCGCTGGAGGCGTAGATGAGGGGCACCCCCTCGGCCACGCACCAGTCGAGCAGGTCGCGGCTGTACTCGAAGTTGTTGCGCAGCATGAAGCGGCTGTCATCGAGAGTGGTGTCGGTGCACGCGCCGAGGTGAAAGATGGCGCGCAGCGGCGCCCGCAGCCGGCCATCGAGCAGCTGCCGCCGGAAGGCCTCGGGGCTCAGCAGGGCCGCCATCCGGCAGCCCGCCAGATTGCCGGGCAGGCCCCGGTGCTGCGGATCGTCGACCACCACCAGCCGCTCGAGGCCCCGCCGATTGAGTTCCCGCACCAGATTGCTGCCGATGAAACCGGCCCCACCGGTCACCACGATCAGCCCGGTGTCCAACGCTTCCCGATCCATGTCCCGACTAAGGCCCCAGGGTGTTCTGACAAACGCATGGCCGTATCCCGCTCAGCCCGGCCACGGCCGGCAGCGGGTGCGCCACGCTCGAGCCGGAGGGTATCACGGCCGGCACGCCGATCCCCGCCAGCCAGGCCCCGCACGCGCCCACGGGACCGAACGCTCGTCGCCGCCGCGCACCGGGCAAGAAAACCGGAGTATCGTACCCCTGCTTCACATCTTGTAACACAACCAGAAAATGCCCACAGGGAGGCTCCATGAGCAAGATGCGTTTCAATCGCCGTTTCACCTCGCTGGCCATGTGCACCGGGCTGACGCTCGGCGTCACCGCCGTACAGGCTCAGTCCTTTCTCGAAAACCCGGCCAAGAATGCCCTGGTCAGCGGCATCGGCCTCGTCTCGGGCTGGAAGTGCACTGCCGGAACCCTGACCTTCACGGTGGATGGCGGTGCCGCGAATCCCATTTCGTACGGTACGCCGCGCAGTGACGTGCAGGACGCCGGCGCCTGTGCCGGGCTCAACGTCGGCTTTGGCGCGCTCCTCAACTGGGGCCTGCTGAGCGACGGCCTGCACACCATTCGCGTGTTCGACGACGGCGTCGAATTCGCCAGTGCCGAATTCATCGTCACGACCTTCGGCACCGACTTCCTCTCCGGCGCCAGCGGTATCTACAAGCTGGCGAACTTCCCGGCAGCCGGGCTGGACACGCTGGTGCGCTGGGACCAGGCCACCCAGAACTTCCAGCTCATGAAGGACGGCGGCTACTACAAGCTGCAGACGGTGCTGTCCGAGGGGCGGGGCGAATGCCTGGAGAGCAATGCCGTTGTGGCAGGGGCGACCCTCGACGGTGCAAGCTTCATGAGCACCTGTGAGGACGTGACCGGCCAGTGGTGGAAGGTGGTGCCGATGGGTGACGGATACGTCCAGCTTCAGTCCATGCTGTCGGAGGGTCGCGGCGAGTGCCTCGAAGGCAACGCCGTGGCCGAGACCTCGACGCTCGGTGGCGCGTCCTTCATGTCGCCCTGCGGCAACTTCACCGGCCAGGCCTGGAAGATCTACCCCAGCGGCAACTACTTCCAGCTCCAGACCCAGGACGCGGAAGGCCGCAACGAATGCCTCGAGGGCAACGTCCTGGCCGAAACCTCGACCCTGTCCGGCGCGTCTTTCATGTCCGCCTGTGGCGACTTCACCGGGCAACTCTGGAAGCTGGTGCCGCGCTGACCCCCCGGCCCGGCACATCGCGGAAACGCCGGAGGAGAACACCCCCGGCGTGCATGCCAGCTAGTCGCCTTCGCCCCGCTCGATCGCCCGCAGCACATTCTTCTGCACCTTGCCCGTCGCGGTCTTGGGCAGGCTGCCGAAGACGATCCGCTTGGGCGCCTTGAAACGGGCCAGCCGCTCCCGCACGTGCGCGATCAGCGCCTCGGCGGACACCGACGTGTCGTCGACAAGGTGCACGTAAGCCACCGGCACCTCCCCCCAGCGTTCGTCGGGCGCCGCCACCACCGCCGCCTCCATCACCGCCGGATGGGCAGCCAGGGCCTGCTCGACCTCGACCGAGGAGATGTTCTCGCCGCCGGAGATGATGATGTCCTTGGCCCGGTCTCGCAGCGCGATGTAGCCGTCCGGGTGCATCACGCCCAGGTCGCCGGTGCGGAACCAGCCGTCCGGGCAGGCCTTGCGGGTGGCCGCTTCGTCGCGGTAGTAGCCGAGCATCACGTTGTTGCCTCGGATCGCGATCTCGCCCATGGTCTCGGCGTCGGCCGGTACGTCGGCGCCCTCGGCATCCACCACACGCACCCGCTGCGAGATCACGTTGCCCACCCCCTGGCGGGCCTTCAGCCGCGCCTGCTCCGGGATGCTCAGGCGGCTCCAGTCGCTGCGCCACTCGCACAGCACCGACGGGCCGTAGGTCTCGGTCAGGCCATACAGGTGGGTGATCTCCATGCCCAGCTCGGCCAGCCGCTCGAGCAGGGCCGGCGTGGGCGGCGCGCCGCCGGTGGCGATGCGCACCGGGCGCGGTGGCCGGCCGCGGGACGAGGCCGCGTCCCAGATCGTCATGGTCAGCACGGTCGGCGCGGCACACAGGTGGGTCACGCCCGACTCGTGCATGTGCTGCCAGATCAGCGCCGGCTCCAGGCGCGGCAGGCACAGGTGCGTGCCGCCGGCCGCCGTCACCGCCCACGGGAAGCACCAGCCGTTGCAGTGGAACATCGGCAGCGTCCACAGATAGACCGAGTCGGCGTCGAGCCCCATGTGGTGGGCCATCGCCAGCGCCTGCAGATAGGCGCCGCGGTGGTGGTACATGACGCCCTTGGGGCGTGCCGTGGTGCCGCTGGTGTAGTTGATGGCCAGCAGGCCGCGCTCGTCTTCGACCTCGGCGCACCACGGCGCCGCCTCGGCAATCCGTCCCTCGAGTGCGTCGTCCGGGCCACCGCAGCACAGCGCGAGCCGCTCGCCCCCCGCCTCGGCCAGCGCCGCCTCGGCCACCTCGCGCAGCGCGTGGTCGTAGATCAGCGCCGAGCAGCCGGCGTGGTCGAGGATGTAGGCCACGTCGCTGGCGGTGATCCGGGTGTTGAGCGCCACCAGCACCGCGCCGGCGAAGGGCACCGCATAGTGGGCCGCGAGCATCACATGGGTGTTGCCAGCCAGCACCGCCACCCGGTCGCCCGGCGCCACGCCCAAGGCCTTCAGCGCGCCGGAGAAGCGCAGGCAGCGCTGGTGGAATTCGGCGTAGGTGAAGCGCTGCGCGCCATCCACCACGCCGATCCGGTCGCCGTGCACCAGCGCCGACCGCGCCAGGTAGGCGCTGGGCGTCAGCGGCTCGAAACTGAAGGATTCGTCCATCACTGCGCCTCCTCGGGCCTCACATGCCAGTCACAGGGGCCGGCGGCCAGGCCCTATGGTAGTTCGGCCGCCCGCGGCGTGTGCGGGGACCGTCGCGCACTCGCATGACACTCTCAGATTTGTTACATTCCGTGTCTTCCGACGCAGCCCGAATATGCCAAAGCAGTAGCCGATGACTGCCGCGCCCGCCATCGCTCCCCACAGCCGCCGGGCAACGACGCTTGTGCCCCACACATCCTCTTCCATCACCGGAGAACGCCGTGACCCTTGGGAAACCGCACTGGATCCTGCCCCTGCTATTGCTGCTGCCCTCACCGCTAGCCTACCCCTTCACACTCACGCCCCTCGTCTCAGAGTCCGTCGGCACCGAGCGGGCCACCTCGCCGACCGACACGGTCAACATCGCGGGCGACTCGATCATGGTGGCTCTGAGCGCCAATCTGGCGGTCAACTATCGCATCGTATTTACCATCAACAATGGTGCAACCTTCGCCGACAACGCCTATACGCTTGAGGACTGGGTAGCCGGCGCCGGCAATGGCAACCTCGGCTCCGCAACATTGCTGACAGCCGTCCCGAACGGTTCGACGCAACTGGAATTCCTCATCAACGGACCGGTCGATTCGGCCACCGTCGAGCGGCTCATTCTGAGCGGCAACAGCTTCGCCGGGCAGGCCATCAACTTTACGACGCCGACCCTCGCCGCCGGCCAGACCCTCGACCTGCAGGTTGAGGTCTTCGACGCGGGAAGCACGTCTCTGGGTACGGATACCTTCACGCTGTTTACCTACGCGGACCAGTTCGTCGGCAGCCTGACGACGTCTGCGGACGAAGTCGTCGATGAGTTGGGCGGCGGCACGACCTTCGTGGGCGGCGGCGGCACCGACACCATCGAGTTCTCCATCTCCCAGCCCGGCTTCATTGTGAATGGCGTCGTCCTGAACGCCGCAGACACGTACAACGTGACCCTGCGGGGCAACATGAGCGGCATCGACCAGATCGCGCTCGCCATCGACGGCGCCAACCAGGGCAACTTCACCATCGACGTTCCGGGGAGCGCCGCCACCATCAGCGTGCCGGCAGCGCCGTTCTTCGTGCCCCTCAGCTTCGTCGCTACCGCCACGATCGGATCGAGCCCTGTGTCCCGGCGCAGCTTCACGGCCAGCATCGACCTGGATTTCGGCGACGACGAAGTGACCAAGTCGTTGGTGGCCAACGGTACCAATGCTGGCGCCTGGGACAGCAACGAACCTTTGCCTGTCCCTGCAACCGGTCCCCTTGGACTGCTGCTACTCACGGCATTGCTAGGCGCCCTGGGCTTGCGCAACCGCCTGACGGGTGGACCGCACAAGGGCTGAAGCCGCAACCTCGACAGACCCTAGCGGCGCCCCACCGCCTTCGCCGCGCGCACCGCCCGGCCCACGGTCGTGAAATGCACGCCGAAGGCCTCGCCGATCTGCTGGTAGCTGTATTCGCCGGTGGCATGGGCCGCAGCCATCGCCGCATCGCGCCCCGCCCCCGCCGTGAGGAAGGACGCCAGCGGTGGCGGCGGCGGCCGGCGCTGGGCGGCCGGAATGTTCACGTTGTCGCTGGCGCCCGTGAGCGCCGCGCGAGCGCGCAGCACGAAGGCGTCGTCACCGAGAAAGACCTGGCGGTTGAGTTCGTTCCAGATCGGCGGCAGGCCGCGTCCCTCGGCGACGAAGCGCGCATACTTCTCCCGCGCCGTCGCACGGCGCTTGCCGAACTGCCCGAGCACCGCATCCACCGTCAGCCACTCGGGCCGGGGCGCCTCGCCCAACATCGCCAGATAACTGCTCCACGGCCATGCCTCCACCGCCGACACCATCCCCGCGCGCAGGGGATTGAGCACCACGTAGCGGGCCACCTCCAGCAGGTAGGCGTCCTCGTCCACCAGGATCGCCTTGTAGCGCCCCTGGAACAGATGCCCGCCCCGCCGGTGCCGCCGATTGCTCGCCTGGGTGTACACCCCGTTCAGCTGCCGCATGCCCTTCGCCAGATTGCCGTCGGGCGTCGCGATCAGCAGGTGGTAGTGATTGTCCATAAGGCAATAGGCGTGGCAGACCCAGTTGAAGTCCGACACGACCCCACCGAGGATCTCGAGGAAGCGCTCCCGGTCCTCGTCGTCGTCGTAGATGTCCTCCCGCCGGTCACCGCGGGAGGTGACGTGATAGAGGGCACCGCAGAATTCGAGGCGTAGGGGTCTGCTCATGAGGGAAAGTGTAGGTGAGATGGCGCAAAATGCGACATTGCTAGACCCGACCCCTGCTGGCTCCTCCTACCAGCCGCGCTTCGCATCGACGACTTTGTCGACCACATACAGCGGGCGCTGCTTGGCCTGGTCGAAGATCTTGCCCACGTAGAGGCCAATCACGCCGAGGCTGACCAGGATCACCCCGGTACACACCAGCACCAGCACGACCAGGCTGGTCCAGCCCGGCAGGGCCGTGCGGAAGAAGGCCCGCCATGCGAAATAGGCGGCGGCCGCCATCCCGCTCAGGGCGAAGACAAATCCCAGGCTGACGATCCAGCGCAGCAGCGCGGTGGCCTGGAACAGGATGCCGTCGATCGCGTGGCGCACCAGCCGGGCGAAGGTATAGCTGCTCTCGCCGAAAGCGCGCGGCTGGTGCTCGTACTCGACAATGCCCGCCTCGAAGCCGAGCCAGCGCAGGATGAACAGGTAGTGGCGCTCCTTCTCCTCGAAGCGCAGGAAGGCATCCACCACCTTGCGCGACAGGATCGAGAAGGTGCCGAAGCTGCCATCCACAGGGTTGCCCGACACCTTGCCCAGCAAGCGGAAATACAGGCGGGCGGCGGCCACGCGGAAGCCGGAATGGTTGCGCACCACCCGCTTCGCCAGCACCAGGTCGTAGCCCTCCTGCAGGCGGGTGAGCAGCTGGGGGATCAGGCCGGGTGGATCCTGCAGGTCGCAGTCCATCACCACCACGCAATCCCCCCGCGCCGCCGACAGCCCCGCCGTAATGGCAATGTGCTGACCGTAGTTGCGGCTGAGGCGGATGCCCTTCACCGACGGATGGTCCTGCTGCAGCGCCGGAAAGCGCGACCAGGAATTGTCCGGGCTGCGATCGTCCACCAGGATGATCTCGAACCGATCGGTCAGCTGCGACAACTGGGCCTCGAGCTGCTCGCACAGGGTACCGAGGCAGGCAATGCAGCCATACACCGGCACGACCACGCTGATCGAAGGCGCAGACGTCGCCCCCCCGCTCACGCCGCACCACCCTGCGCACCCGCCAGCCGCGCCTGGCGTGCCTGCCGCCACTGCCGGTCATCGAGCGGCACCTGCGACGTATAGCCCAGCAGGCGCGCCACCGCCGGCGGCATGTCCGCCACCGCGCCCAGCGCGCGCGGAAAGTCGTACTGCTGCTTCATGATCGGAATCGTGTACAGGTGATTGACGCCCCGCCGAATGCCCGCGGAGCGGTTCGTGCCGCCCCGGTGGAACAGCATCGAATCGAAGACGATCGCCGAGCCCGCCGGCACCGTCGGCACCAGCCGGTTGGCGTCGATATACGCGTCGGACGGCAGGATGGCGGCCCTGTGGGAATACGGCACCAGATGCGTGCCGCCTGTGTCCGGCGAAAAATCGTCGATCGCGAAGAGCGCGTTGATCGCCAGCGGCGTCGACACCACCCAGTTCTGGTACGGCAGATCCCGGTGCCAGGACGACTGATGATGCGCCCGGTCCGGCCGGTTGATGATCGCGTTCTGCAGGTTGAGGATGAACCACTCGCCGAGCAGGTGACCCACCAGCGCCATGACGCGGGGGTGGGACGCGAGATCGATGAAGGCCGGATCGCGGAGGAGCGGCGCCCGACACACATCCAGATCCTGGATCGCCGCCAGCGCGTCCCGCCCGAACTCGCGCTCCTGCTCGGCGTAAGCCGAATCGATGCGCTCGCGCCACGCCGCCAGCGCCTCCGCATCGTAAAGCCCCTCCAGCACCGTGAAGCCGCGAATCGCGACCTCCTCCGCCTGGCGCATCACCGCGTCGTCCGCCGCAGTCTGCTCGACGCGACCGTAAAAGCGCTCCTTCATGACCCCCCCTACCGGCACCCCCGCCCACGCTCGACACCGCTGCGGCGCTGCCCATACCCGATACCGCAACGCACGCCTGGAAGACTACCAAGTACCCCGCAGCAAGGTGCAGGCTGTTTGGGGAAAGTGTAGGTCAGATCCGACGGTGATGACATGAATCTAGACCTGACCCCAAAAAGGCACTACCCGCCACAGCAGCGGCATCCGCAAACCAATCGACCGGTCCACCGATTCCGAGATCACATTCCGCCAATCACCCAAGGCCTTCCCCGGCGGAACTTGTCATCACCCAGACGGCCATAGAATCGCTGACGAACCGATGACCCAGCCCCAGACCCAATTCCGGCAGACTCATGACGAATCAAGAGATAGAGACTCCATCCGAACGGACCGCCTCCCCCTGGCGCAAGCGGCTGTGGGCCCTGGCCTTCATCGCGGCGGTTGGAAGCTTCGTGTGGGTGCAATTGCCGGACGGCGGGTATCCCACCGATTTGACGCGGATCGGCGCCGGGCGCCCAACCCTGGTTCTGGCGCATGACTCGAACTACACCGGCGGCATGACGGTGATGTCGTTGATGAACGAGATCCGGCACGACTATGCCGACCGCGTGGACTTTCTTGTCGCCCACCTGGGAATGGCCGACGGCCAGGCCTTTGCCCGCCGCCACGGCATTCGCGATGGCGCCGTGGTGCTCTTCTCGGGAGCTGGCCAGAAACTTGGCGTGATCGACCAGCCCCAGGACACCGAGGCCTTGCGCCGCGCGCTGAACGAGGGCTTCGATTTCTGAGCGACACGCCACGACGCAAGCCCCTGCCCCCAGCCGGCGTCATCCGCTACCGCAAACCTCGCCCCACACACGCTGATCCCGACTTCCGGACTGCACCCCATGGCTCTACCGCCCGTCCGGGTCGGGCCATCGCAGCATGCCCCGTTGCCGAACCGGACCTCATAGATACGCCGGGTGACGAATCTGCCGACTGGCGTCAGCGGCCCCCTCACCCGGAACGGGGCCGGTTGGCGATCTACTTCGGCGCCAACTCGACGTCGATGATCTCCTGCGGCGAGCGCAGGGTCTGGGTGAAGATGTTGTAGCCAGGCGCATTGACCATCATCGTATCGCCGGCATCGAAGGCGCCATTGACGCGGTAATGGCCCAGCGCATCCGTGCTCGCGCTGTTTTCCTTGACCTTGACCAGAGCCGACGGGATCGGCGAACCGGTGCTCTTGTCGCGCACCACACCCTGAACACTCGAACAAGCCGAAACCACTAGCGCGATGAGCGCGATTCCCATTGTTTTCATTCTTCTACCCTCGAGCGGTACTGGTCAGTGGAATACATCGGATCGCCCGGACTGCATGGCCACGCAAACCCGCGGGAGAGGACGCACCTCCGGGTTGCGCCAATCTACAGCATCCCGGGTCTGGACTCGGCGATTCACAGGCGCTTCAAAGCATCTGCGAAAAACAATTTTGCACATCTGCCGCCCGATCGCGCGGGTGCGCGGCACCGCAATCATGGAGTGAAGTGTAGGTGTGTCCTGACGGATGTGCTATTTCTCTAGACCTGACCCCATTGGCTCCTCCCAGCGCCGCTTCTCATGTCCGCCCAGGAATCCGGCAGTGGTGCGCTTGGATGTTGAATCCACCGTTGCCTCTCGCATTGCCTCTCGGATGTTGAATCCACCTTGCCCCTTCCAAGCGCATAGCCTATTGCTTTAACATACAATTCACCCGGACCCACTTCGTGCATCGTGGCGCAAAGACGTTATGCACTATTAATCCGGCGACAAAATAGACATATCACAAGGCATAGCTGACTGCCTTATGCGTGAAATACGATCGAACTCGTTCAGGCATCGCCGCGATCCTTTCCATGGCGTTTCGAGCCTTCGCGATCAGCGCGGTAGCGGTGCGGGCGATGGGTCCAGAACGGATGGCCGTCTTGAGGTCGCGATTGAGGTACTCGTCAGGATTGAGTTCCGGCGAGTAGAAAGGCAGGTAGAAGACTTCGATCTCATCGCGGTGTTTGGCGAGCCACTCCTTGACCAGGTTGGCGTGATGGACGCGCAGGTTGTCGGCGATCAGGAAGACCTTTCGATCCGCGTCTTTCACCAGATCGGTCATGAATGCGATGAACCGATCGGTATCCAGAGCGCCGTCGAAGAACGTGAAGCGCACCAAGCCCTGGTTGGTGATCGCCGAGAT